>DAOVDN010000112.1 GCA_030669465.1 Desulfobacterales bacterium
GGAACTGAAGCTTATGATATAACCGGGATCGAAAAAGAGCTTGAACCAGGAAAAGAACTTTTAGTTTGCGCTCGCCGGAAAGATGGCGTAGAAACAAAATTTACTGGTTTTGCCAGAATCGACTCTACTGTGGAGTTGAGCCACTATTGTCATGGCGGGATACTGGCGTACGTTTTACGCCATCTGAAATGAAAAATATGTAGCCGTTCACGGCTTGAAACTTGAAATTGGAAAGTAGAAATTTGGGAGAGATGAAACGAGTTTGCGAGTTGGATGTTTACAAACTGGCAGAAGCGTTATCAGATATGGTCTGGTACGACTTTGATAAGTGGTAGCCGTTGACGGCTTGAAAATAGAAATTGGAAATTGGAAATTTGGCCTTCATGCATCAAAAAAGCCTATCTGTCAAGAATGAAGACCTCTATGGTGTTCCCTCCCAAATTTCTACTTTCCAATTTCTATTTTCAACGTTCCGTGAACGCTTACATTTGAAGAAACCAAATCATGGTTGCGAAAACTCATCAGAAGAAAAGTTTTATCTGAGTCAAACGCGGCAGAATACAAAGCAAAAGTTGAAAAACTCGGCCCAAAATTGAATGCGTTCATCAACAGTACAAAAGCATGAAGGCCAAATTTCCAATTTCCAATTTCTATTTTCTAATTTCAACGTTCCGTGAACGCTTACAAAATAAGACGATGTTAAAATGAAGACTAAATACGAAATAATTACTGAAGCAAGAGAAATTTTAGAGTTACCCGAATACGCAACTATGCCGCAAATTAAAGAGAATTATAAAAGACTAATCAAAAAGTGGCATCCTGATAAAAATGCAAATGATAAAGAAATATATGAAGAAAATGCAAAAAAAATAATTGAAGCGTACAAAACAATAATTACTTATTGTAAGAATTATAGATACTCTTTTTCCAAAGAGGAGGTTGAAAAATACATCAAAGATCAAGAATGGTGGTTCAAACGGTTTGGAAATGATCCTATTTGGGGAAATTATCAGGATTAAATATCATTTATCACGATATAACAACATGGTGGAAAGGACAGCATAGGAAAGAACCGAAATTTTTCTTTGGACAACAGCCAGTAAAGGAATAACCAATTTTTTAGAAGGAGGGTAAAATGCCTATCGCAACAGTCCATATTATTCCATTGGGGACAGCCACTCCCAGTGTGGGAGACTACATCGCAGACTGCGTCAGGGTCCTAAAAGAGGCAAGGGCAAGCTTTGAGGTGCATGCCATGGGAACTGTCATTGACGGGGAGATTGACGAAATCTTAAACCTGGTCAAAAAGATGCACGCCGTTCCATTTGAAAAGGGAGTCCAACGGGTTGTTACTACGATTTCGATTGACGACCGCCGTGACAAAAAAGTGACCGCCCGTGAAAAGCTGGCATCTGTCATGAAGAGATTAGAGGCCTAAACATTATTGCAAAATAATCCCGGGTAATTGGGTCAACCTTTTTGATGGGGGAATTATTTTTGATGACCGTAGCCTGTAAGAGTCCATGATAACCATCGGTTTTTCATCTCACCGAGCCGAAGCCCTCCCTTTTGCCCGACAGCACATGGACCGACATCGGATCATTGTGCTTGAAGAACCGCCGTCTCCACATTTTTCGGCTATGCTTGAGGGCCGTGTTTCGATTAATGGCTATATAATGAAACTTGATGTAGAGTTTCCCGAGTTTGAACGTCTTATGTGCGGTCTTCTGCGAGAACTTCACAGCAAAGGCCGGAGAATCACTCAGGTGGAGCCCTATCTTGAGACACTCCTCCAGATTCATGAACTTTTTGCTGAAGGAAAGACCCCGGAATATGTGGTGAAAGACCCCTCCTTAAAAGAGGTATATAAGGCGGAAAAGCGGGTTGCCGGTGCCCTGATCACATACTATACCCGCAGTATCCAGGCTTCCTTTGAAGACGTAGTCGATGCAGTAAAGGATTTTGCCCGTACCGACGCCAGGCGCATCGCCCTTCGAGAACGCATGCGAGCCCAGGCCATTGCACCGTTGACCAGGTCTGGTGAATCCGTATATGTAGAAGCCGGTTACATCCATTATCTTCTTTATCGCTACCTTCGCTGCGAGCTTGGCCCAGCCCAAAAAATTCGTGTTGTTTTTCTTCTCGAACCCATCGTCAGAAAATTAAAAGGGAGGCGGCGGAATCTGGGGCCGGGCGACGTCTTGACCCTTCATTATGCTTTTCATAACGCCCTTCAAAATGGTGTAGCAGACCTGCTGGCTGCCCGCAGCCTTATCTACATCAAACTGATTCAAAAGGAGGAACTGCTCCCTGGGCTGTCTGATGCACCTCACACCGAGGATGAAGTCAGGATAAATCGTCTGGTCGACAGGCTGCGGTTTGATGACTGCAAAACACTCTTTGATCTCATCCGCCTTGCAAAGCGAAAACATGCTCTTCAGTTGGTAAAAGCCTACCTTGAACAAAAAAACCCAATATGAATGAGCACAATCTATAGACTTTCAGATAGAGGCATGCAATGTCCCGGCATCGCCTGGGTTGCTGATAACGGGATGCCTTTATGATATATATTTGGGCATCCTTCACAACAAGTCAAAAGTAGTTTACACTTTGTTGATCTTGTATTTTGGCAGTGAAATTTGAAACTAGAAATTGGAAATTGGAAAAAATACAAAGATGTAGATGTGTTACCTAATTTCAAATTTCCAGTTTCAACATCGGCATTCAATTCGATAATACACGCTTTTTCGAAAAAAGTGTAAATTGGTGAATGAAGGGTGCCCGGATTTGTTTACCTTCTTCTTGATAATCATAACAGGATAAGCTAAAATAGCGCTTGTTCGGGAGCGGGTTTTTTCTTTTTTTTTCATATTGATCAATCAATTCCTAAGGGTGATGATTATGGCTAAAGCAATTTACTGGGCAGATAATTATGTTGACATTAAACGGACCGCACAAGAAGCAATAGGTTTAATTAAGCCCGGCCAAAGGGTTTTTATAGGATCTTCTTGCGGAGAACCGCAATATCTGGTCAGAGAACTTTCTGAAGCGTCAAAAAAATATACGGATATTGAGATTGTTCGCCTGATGACTCTGGAAAGCAGCCCTTTAACTTTGATCGCAAATAAAACAAAGGGTAATAACCTTAATATCAGGTCTTTTTATTCGGGATCAGCCAAGATTAAGAGTATCGCAAAAAATATGCGGTTTCTCACCCCAATAAACCTTTCCGCGGTTCCCCGCCTGTTTAAGACCAAACGTCTTCCCATACATGTAGCCCTTATTCAAGTTTCCCCTCCGGATGATTTCGGATGGATGAGCCTGGGTGTTTCTGTGGATATAACTCTGGCGGCTGCTATGTCTGCCGACCTTGTAATTGCCCAGGTAAACTCCAGAATGCCCAGGGTGCTTGGCCGAAGTTTTATAAATGTAAACGACGTAGATGCAATTGTTGAACATGATGAAGAGCTTCTTAGTATCGACAAACCCAGGGAAACAGAAACCGCCAATCTTATCGGCAAGCTTGTTGCGAGACTTATAGACGACGGTTCAACTATCCAGTCCAGCCCTGGTGCAATTGCACATGCAACTCTTTTAGCGCTTTCAGATAAAAATGATCTTGGCGTCCATTCGCAGTACCTTACCAATGCTATAATGGATCTTTTTTCAAAAGGTGTTATTACAAACCGGAAAAAGGGGTACAACGATGGAAAACTGGTGGCAAGCAGTGCAATTGGTACAAGTTATCTTTACGAATTTATAGATGATAATCCTGCTATTGAGTTTCATCCTTCAAATTATGTAAATGACCCCGCTATTATTTGCCGTCATAACAAAATGGTGTCCATGAACGTTGCGATGGGTATGGATCTCACCGGTCAGGTTGCTGTTGATGCTCTTTCTTACAACCATTTTTCCGGTGTGACGGGCATGCTGGATTTTGTGAGAGGAGCTTCTCAGTCCAAAGGAGGCAAATCGATTCTTATGCTGGCCTCAACATTTATGCAAGGCAAAAAAAGTCGTATTGTTCCAATGCTGGACGATATGGCCGTAGTAATTCCAAGGAGCGATGTTCAATACGTGGTAACTGAATATGGCACTGTAAACCTTTTTGGAAAAAGCCTCCAGGAAAGAGCTATGGCCATGATAAGCATTGCCCATCCTGATTTTCGTGATGAGCTCTTTTTCAAAGCCCAAAAAATGGGTTTGCTTGGATCAGAGCGCAGCCTGAAGGAATCTATACACGGCATATATCCGCTAATGCTGGAAGAAACAAGGGAGATTGACGGTAAGCCTGTAACTATCAGACCGGCAAAGCCGGTTGATGAAAGAAGGATACAAGAGCATTTTTACAGTCTGGATAAGAGCGATATCATTTCAAGGTTTTTTCATGAGAAGACCAGCTTTGCGTATGATGAAGTTGAAAATATCTCCCAGATAGACTACATTCAAAATTTGACCCTTGTTGCTGTGACAGGGGAAGTCGGTTTTGAAAAAATCGTTGCAGTTGGGGAATATCTACTTGATCAGGCAAAAAATATGGCGGAAGTCGCCTTTTCCGTGAACAGAGAGTTTCAGAATAAAGGGCTCGGCAGGCTCTTGCTTAAAAAACTGTCCGAGGCAGCACGGGAAAATGGGATTTCCGGGTTGATCGCATATACTTCACCACAAAACCAGGTTATGGTAAGGCTGTTTAAAAGCTTGCCATATAAATGCAGGACTCTATTTGATGGCGATGTTCTTACGTTGAGCTGCAAATTTGATGAATTAAAATAATGGATCGGATATGAGCAAATATAAAGTTTTATTCCTTCCCCACAACAAGGAAATAAGTGTCGAGGATGGAGAAAACCTCATCCGCGCCGCTATGGAAGCAGGGGTTCATATTAATGCTTCATGCGGTGGAGAAGGGGTATGCGGAAAGTGCCGTGTTATCATCGAAGATGGGAATGTTGAGGGGGGAATTACAGAGAATCTGAGCAAGGAGGATCTGGAAAAGGGTTA
>DAOVDN010000029.1 GCA_030669465.1 Desulfobacterales bacterium
AAGGAAAGTACCATTTGTCAAAGTGGCACCCTGAAGTCTGGGACTATGAGAATTTCTGAAAAGGAGGGTGTTAATTATGGCTAATGGAATTGTAAAATGGTTTAATAGCGGTAAAGGGTTTGGTTTCATTGAGCAGGAAGATGGTTCGGATGTATTTGTTCATCATTCAGCAATCAATGCAAGTGGTTTCAAGTCTCTTGATGAAGGCGACCGAGTTACCTTTGACATTGAGCAGGGTCAAAAAGGTCCTGCTGCAGCAAATGTCACTACGGTTTAGACCAATATTTCTGAGTTAAAAAAGGGCATTCCATCGAATTATGAGGGAATGCCTTTTTTGTTTTGCCTCCTAAAGATCCAGCCAATTGAAAAGAAACGCATAAAATCATGGGTATCCCGGAAATCCGCCGCCATGCCCACTATGTTTGGAGAATGTCAATATTTCCCGCAAGTCCCCAAGTGATCAGCGTCCCATAAGCAGCGCGCATTGCCTGAGCAAACCCGCCTGCCTCGAGGGCATTGCGGACAGGTGGCGAGCAGGTATTTTGCATGAATTAGCGTTGCCGTTTGTTCTTATGAACATAATGAAAAGATGCATATGGCCTCTTTTAATGCACGGCAGGCGGGTCGCTCTCGGCCAAAGGAGGCGGTCAGCCACGCTCAAGTCTTTCGCTCAGGCGAGGCGGGCGGGCGCTACATAATTTTGCAGCGGAACATTTGTAAGCCAGTGACCTTATGGGTTATAGTTTTATTTTTTCAACATCGGAAAACCGATAGCCTCTCTCTGCTTCAGATATTCTTCTGCACAAGCTCTGGCAAGATTCCTTATCCGCGCAATATAACCTGTCCTTTCCGTAACGCTGATAGCGCCACGAGCATCAAGGAGGTTAAAGGTATGTGAACATTTCAAGCAATATTCATAAGCCGGAAGAACGAGCACCACCTTAATCATCCGCATGGCTTCAGCCTCATATTTATCGAAAATATCCAGCAGCATGCCGACATCTGCTTGCTCAAAATTATATGTCGACTGCTCAACTTCCTGCTGGTGATAAATATCACCGTAAGTTATATTCCCGTTCCATCGCAGGTCATACACATTGTCAATCCCTTGCAGATACATGGAGATACGTTCCAGACCATAGGTAATCTCCACAGACACAGGATGCAGTTCCATGCTTCCGGCCATCTGAAAATATGTAAACTGGGTAATTTCCATGCCGTCAAGCCAGACTTCCCACCCAAGGCCGGATGCGCCAAGCGTGGGTGATTCCCAGTCGTCTTCAACGAACCTTATGTCATGATCAAGCGGTTCTATGCCAAGAACTTTCAGGCTCTGCAGATACTGTTTTTGCACATCAACAGGAGAGGGTTTAAGTATTACCTGAAACTGGTAGTAATGCTGCAACCGATTAGGATTCTCGCCGTAGCGGCCATCCGTGGGACGTCTGGAAGGCTGGACATAAGCTACATTCCAGGGTTCAGGGCCAAGAGTCCTTAGAAGTGTAGCCGGATGAAATGTTCCCGCGCCAACCTCCATATCATATGGTTGAACGAGCACACATCCCTTGCGTGCCCAGAACTTTTGCAATGATAGTATAACTTCCTGAAAATTCATCTCTCTTTTCCTCTGTACGTTATTCGGTAACCTCTCAAAAAGTTCGATTCATGCGGTTATTAGGCTATCTTTCTGATGTTGTCAATGTCAAAACTATATCATTCCTTATTCCGAAGCGAGTAAGTACAAAATCATATTTTACCGGATCATCAGGAACTATCTTTTTAAAACCGGATGTTATCTCAAGAGCTGCCACCATATTTGCCTGTTTTCTTTTCGTAAGATTCAAGGCAAGGCTTATTCTGTGCATGTGCGTATCAAGGGGAATTACAAGCAAAGATAGCGGTATGCCGGCCCAGCCCCCTGGATCGACTCTGTCTTTTCTAACCATCCATCTTAAAAAAAGATTCATTCTCTTGCATGCACTCCGTTTTTCAGGCAGGGCGACAAGATGTCCGGGTTTATTTCTTCCAGCAATAAGTTGCTGTGAAAAAAAAGTCATGGCAGGGATAACATTCTCATCATCTTCCGAAAAACCGGCTAAAAAACATTCATGAAGGGAACCAAACCTGGAAATCACATTTTTAATTCCAAAAAGCAAAGCTGCAAGATGATCCTGGGCGGCAAATCTGTGGGTAAAGCCTTTAAATACTCTGTTAAGAGATTTATAAGTTGAATCTTTTAAAAACAAATAAGGAGACGGATTCATAATATCGAGCACAAATGCAACGCTCTTTAAAATTTGTGCAACCCTGCCGTATGCAAGGGAAGACGCGATAAGGCCGGCTATTTCACGGTCTCTGATCTCTTTGTATTGATACAGAAATTCAAGGGGATCAGGGTGAACATACCTGCGTCTGTTATATTGATTGTAAAAGATGTTCAGTTTCTTTTTCAGCTTTTCCATGGACATTTTGAATTTTATTTTTGTGCAGTAATTATTGCTTTTTTGGCCTTACCTTTTTACCTTTGGTCCAGTTATCAGCCATTAATCATTAACCCTTTAGAATCTATCTTTACATCAAGCAGGCAAGCCCCTCTTCTTCTTGAAAGGGCTTCTTTCCATATACCCCTTAACCTGTATATATCTTCGACTTCACCTATTGCCCATATACAGCCGCCTCCCCCTGCACCTGTAAATCTTGCGCCACAGTTGTTTTTAATGGCAAAATCGACAAGTTTTTCTCCCATTGAATCGAGTACCTCAGGCGTCATCTTCCTTCTTATAGCCATTTCCCTGTTCATTGAGGCAGAAGCATCTTTAAAATTTCCTACGGTTAAAGCATCAACAAACTTTTGGGTGCATACAACTATTTCACCCCAAAGCCCGCGGTATTTGCCTGAAAGAAACTGCTCTACCCACTTCTTGTTAATATTCTTTGACTCGTGCGGAACGCCGCAATAAGCAAGCAGCAGATGCTCCTTAAAATTTTTAAAGTACCGCTTTCTGATAATGGTCTTTTTTTTGAAATAAGGTCCTTCAATATCCGATTTCCAGTACCATGCATTAACACCTCCATATGCAGCAGCAAGCTGGTCCTGAAGCCCGCACGGCACACCGGCCACGCTCCCTTCAAGAACATGAGCAAGCATTGCCGTATTTCGCCTGGAAAGAAGGCTGTCCGCCCCAATTTTTTCAAAAATCTTTGAAAACGCCGCAACAAGAGCCACCGCTGCCGCAGATGAACCACCCAGAGCGCTGCGCGGAGGCGATGATGAATCAATAACAATATGAACGTCCTCAGCCCTGAAATAGGCTGCAATTGCAAACATAAGCCCAAGCGGATGATCAAAGGGAGCTTCACTGAGAGAATACTCTGCGCTCTTAAACCCCCTTGAAGAAATTTTTACCATGCCTCCGCTATAGGGGAGAAGACGTACCCGCGTCCTTAAGTCTACTGCTATGTTAAAGGTGCACGGAGAAAGGTGTCTGAGCGGATAATAAAACGTATTGATATCCAGTGTCCCGCCCATATCGATCCTGCACGGGGCCGATACCTCTATATGCTCTGTTTCAAAGATGTTTCTCAATCCCTCATCCCCCTCCCCTTATCTGCCGCAGAAATTTCAGGCTCTTAGGCTCCTTGCCCAAATGATATGGCACAAACAACTCTAAAAATTCCAGGCCTTCCCTTAAAGCCTGTGATGTAAATCTGATTCTTCTTGCCTTTGTTAAGTCCCCGCTTTCAATCCATAAAAGCTGTTTGATCGTTCCTTTTGAAAGATATATCTTTCTTAAAGATCCGGAAGCGCACCTGTCGCATACAAGAGCTCCGCTTATAAGATCAAAGGCGATCTTTACCTGCCGCAGCTCGTTTATTCCGATCTTGCAGATGCTGCAATATCTTAAGTTTGGACAAAGGCCGGCTATTGTCATAAATCTCATCTGAAAGAGGATGGAAAGCGCCTCCTCTGGTGTGTGGCCAAGATCGAGTTCTCCCAATACGTGCTGAAATAAATAGTAAAGCCTGGTCTGTTTTTCGTCATTTTCCATCCATTTATTAATTAATTCAGACCAGTAACTGGCATATGCCGTCTTTTTTATATCAGCCCTGATTCCGGAAAAGGGCTCTTTTAATGTTGCTTCCTGCAAAACAGGGAGCCCTTTCCTGCGGCCGGCGCTGCAGACCACATCCAAAACAGAGAAGAGTTCAAGTATGCCTGAAAATCGTTTGCTACTTTTTTTTGCGGATTTTGCTATTACGGAAATCTTGCCATTGTTTAATGTAAAAAACGTAATGATAAGATCGTAATCTCCGAAATCCATCCGGCGGAGCATGATGGCGGGCGTGGAAAAACCTGACATGTATTCATATACCAAGGAGAGTTGTGGCGATATTAAAATACAAAAATACGCTGACGATGTCGATAGCTGTTGTTACAAAAGGACCTGTCGCAACAGCAGGATCAATATTTAACCTGGCAAAGAACATAGGCGCCAGAGAACCTGAGAGCGCTGCCAGAGACATGGAAGAGATCACAGCAAGTCCCACGGATAAGGCAAGCGCCTCTCTGCTATATTGAAGCTGAGCAACCAGGCCAACGAAAAACCCATAAACTATACCCAATATCAAACCGATAGTAAGCTCCTTAAAAACAACAGGCCATAAATCTCTTACGTTGAGACGACCTGTTGCAAGACCACGTACCACAATAGTGGAGGACTGGATACCAATATTGCCACTCATCCCCATGATAACGGGTATAAATGCCGCAATATAGGCTACCTTGCTTAAGCTCTCTTGAAAGTGGCTAATAACAAAAGATGCGATTATTCCGCCAATACAACACGCAAAGAGCCAGGGTAGGCGGATTCTTATACTTTTTAAGACAGACTTTGTTTCAACAAACTCCTCGCCTGCTCCTGCCATTTTCAATATATCTTCTGTTGCCTCTTCTCTGATGATATCAATAACATCATCCACGGTAACAATACCTACCAGCTTGTTTGTCTCGTCCACAACCGGCACAGCCAGAATATCATAGTGGGCAACAATTTTTGCCACCTCTTCCTGATCCATATCGGTTTTCACTGCAAACACGTCCGTTGTCATGAAGTCTTTAAGCGGAGTATCAGGCTGAACCACCACAAGCTGTCTTAAAGAACATACGCCTGTCAGCTTGCCATATTCATCCACAACATAAAGATAAAAAGGCATCTCCACATCCATATATTCTTTTTGCAGGGACCTGATTGCATCAGCGGCGGTTTTATCCTCTCTCAAAGCAATAAAATCAGGAACCATGATACCGCCTGCTGTATCATCATCATAACGAAGCAGGCCCTCAACCTCTTCGGATCCCTCTTTTTTCATCTTTTCAAGGATGGCATCGGATTTTTCCTCCGGCAGTCGTCCTATCAAATCCGCAACATCATCAGTAGGCATATGATCAAGAATTTCAACGACATGATCCAGATCCATCCCTTCAATAAGATTCAGAAAGATATCTTCATCGAGCTCGCTGAAAAGCTCACCCTTTTTCTCAATGTCCTCTATCAAGTCAAAGAGCTTACGCTGGTTGGAAAGTGATAAAGAATGGAAGACCGCAGAGAGGTCTGACGTATGTGTTTTGTTCACAATCTTCAGGAGGTGGGCTACAGCTCCACGCCTGAGCAGCCTCTTAATGCTTTCAACAAGTATTTTATCGCGATCACCCTGCATAATTACATTGCCGTCCGTTTATGGAATCTGAACATTAACAACCTCTCCGCTCTTTCCAGGAACCTTTACAGGTTTACCATTCAAACTCAAGTTAACTCCGGCAGCATTGCCGATAAGGAGATTAAAACCGGAAGATGCTTCAAGCTCCAGCCGATCTCCCGGCTTCAGGCTATACTGTTTTGGACTCCGGCCGTCCATAATTATTTTTATCCATGTATCTTCAATAGTCATTATCTCCAGCAATAACTTTTCTTCAAATTTTTCAGAACGCTTCTTTGCAAAATCAGGTACAAAGTCCTGACTCTGAGGAGGTTTGGAAACAATCTCTTGGTTATTCTCGCCTATATTGTCCTCGGTTACCTGCTTATTAAATTGGCCATCGGCTGAAGGATAGTGTTGAAAAATGGATGTTGCAAAAACAGACAAAGCAATAATGCACATTAGTGCTCCAAGAGAGAGACCTAAACGGAACCAAAAGGCTCTGCCGGACTCCGGCAAATCAACGCGGGAGTCAGCAGCTCCCTGAAAAGCTCGGAGGCTTGACAGGTAACGTCTAACAGCCTCATCTCCATCAGCACCAACAGCTTTTGCATAAGCACGCAAAAACCCCTTTATAAAAACCCCGGCAGGCAGTCTGCCGTGATCTTCCTTTTCAATAAGAAGGAGATTATCTACTCTTATCTTTGTTTCCTTTGAAACCTCTTCAAGACTGATCCCTTTTTCAAGTCTTACAGCCTTGAGATAACGCCCAAATGAAAGAGAGTTTTTATCAGTAGTCATAATCTTACTATTTTATGATCTTTATATGAGATCGTTTGCGAAGATTCTCGAGCCATGACTGGAATTTTTTATCGTTTATCTCATTAAAAAGCTTTTCTTCAATCTCTGGCGATACTTCCTCAAGTGACTTTCCCTGAGTCTTTACAATCTCCTGTATAAAAAAGATCTGATACCCCTGATCAGTATCAAGCACAGATGTAAACTCACCTGCATTCATCTCTTTTATTGCCTCTTGCAATTGTGGTGAAAGCTCATCAAAGCCGAATAATCCTAAATCCCCTCCTTCAGCGGCTAATGATGACTCAGAGTTAATACCGGCCATGTTTTCAAAGGGTTCTCCTTTTTTTAGCTTTGCCAGAATCGCTTCCATTTTCTTAAAAACTGCGAGTTTTTCTGCTTCATTGGCGAAAGGCGAAACCCTCATAATTATGTTCCGGAGACGATATTTCTTCTCTCCACAATACTTATCACTGTGACTTTCGTAATAAGACTTTATATCCTCCCTGGTAATTACAATCTTGGATCTTATTTCAAGGTTAACCAGCTTTGTCCTGAGTATCTGTTCCTTTATACGCTTACGATACACTTCCATGGTTAACCCTTCACCAGCCAACGCCTCTCTTAGCTCCTCATCAGTATAAAAACTTGCTTCTTTAATATGCTCAATTGTGCTGTCTATTTCTTTTTCACTTACTGCAATCCTGGATCTTTTTATTTCCTGATCTGTAAGTTTCCGATCAATGAGCTGATTGAGTATATCCTCACGAACCCTAAAGAGCATTTTGCGCTCTTTTTCAAAAGGGTATCCAAGCGCTCTGATTCGTGCTGCATATGGTTTAAACAACTCGTCCAGCTCGGAAAGCACAATTATATCATCGTTAACCACAGCTACAATCCGATCAACAATTTCTGCGCTTTCTGCACTGACAATTATGGAAAAACCGAACATATAGAAAAGAACAATATATATTGCACAACATGCTAAATGTTTTAACACTTTCCTAAAATATTTATCTCTCATTTTCATTCCATCTTGATATTGGTCGAGTGGTCGAGTGGGAAATTGGTCGAGTGGTTGACTACTCAACTACTCCTACTCAACTACTCGACTACTCGACTATTTACAGGTCTTTGTGTCTTTGTGGCTGAACTATTACCATCTTTTAATGCCCGGCGCCCACTACTTTAAGTCCCTTATGCGCCGGCAATCTTCTCCCACTGTGCTTTGTTTATTTCGATCGTATATTTTTTTTTAAGGTTTTTTATCCACAATTTATAAGCCTCTTCTGCTTTCTCCCTGCGTAACTGTCTTATTATTATTTCATTCATATCCTTACTTTTATCAGAGGTATCCTTTAAATCTGATTTTAAACTGCCACCTTTGTAATGCTTTTTATAATGCTCTGATATATCTTCAGGAGTTATTGCGATCTGTTCCACCATCTGACTTGCAACCACCTTTTCCATGAGCAAGCGGAACTTTAATCTTTCTTTCCAGGAATGGTAAGAAACAGCGTACTCAAGCAACATCTCCTCAAAAACACCCTCAGGATAGTCGCTTTTTATATCCGCAATGGCCTTTTTAACTTCTGAATCAGAAATCCGGATATGAAGCTCTTTGGCTCTCTCCAATAGAATCATCTCCTCTGTTATCTGGTTCAAAAGCCTCAACTGAGCTTCTCTGAAAGATGCAGGATCCTGCATTACTTTATGAGGATAAGCGGTCTTGACAATTTCAAAGGCATTATTAAAATCGAGCACCCTCGTAACTCTGTCTCCAACCCGAATTAAATATTCATTCCCATGATCAGATTTTGGATCAGACTCATGATGATCAGCGCACCCTGCTAAAGCATAAAAGATAAACAAAGCTCCGGCTAGAGAAGTTAATTTATAAAAGTATCTGTAATATTTTAGCATTTCCGCAATTTCTTCAGACACGGACAAACAAGTTTGTCCATGCCACCCGAATTTTCAATCAACCAATCATTCCAGCATTCCAGCATTCCAGCATTCCAGCATTCCAGCATCCAATCTTCAATCTTCAATCTTCAATCTTCAATCTTCAATCTTCAATCTTCAATCTTCAATCTTCAATCTTCAATCTTTTCAATCTTCAATCTTCAATCTTCAATCTTCAATCTTCAATCTTCAATCTTCAATCTTCAATCAAAACCCTCAATCGTTAACACGCTGACCAATTTCTTTCAAGATGTTTTTGGCCTGAATCAAAAGACCGCTTGTACTCCCTTTTGACAGTTTGGCTTTAAGCGCATGGT
>DAOVDN010000132.1 GCA_030669465.1 Desulfobacterales bacterium
TACGTCGTCGAGAAGTCCGACCGATAACGCAGTGAAATTATTTATCTGAAAGTCTATAGCTGCGCTTGAGCCTCAGTATCCTCTGTACGGATTCCGCTCCTTTTGTCTTTCCTTCCTGAGAGCCGCCGATCTCCTTTAATATCTCATCAAATGCAATCTCAATATCCGGCCCTCTGTGGCAGATAAGAGCCATGTCGATATCTGCTGAAAGTATCTGCTTTATAGATCTTTTGATGCCGTAATGTTTTTTAATTGCTCCCATGTCCAGATCATCTGTCATAACTATTCCATCAAACCCCATACTATATCGCAGAAGATCCCTTGCAATCAGTGTTGACAGGCTTGCCGGCCAATCCGGGTCAATTTTTTTGTAGAGTATATGTGATAGCATGATTCCCGCAACACCATGCCTTATGACAGCCTCAAAAGGTAGAAGATCAACGGACACTATAGCTGCAAGGTCAATATCGAGTAACGGCATATCAAGATGTGAATCTAATGTTGTGCGGCCTATTCCAGGGAAGTGTTTTGCGACAGCCATTATTTTGCCTTGCTGCAGATGTTCAATCACCCTCACGCCCAGTCTCGATACCCATCCTGGGTCATGCCCAAATGCCCTGCCCGCTACTGCGCTTTGAATACCTTCCGGCGCCACGTCCAGTACAGGAGCCATGTTCATGTTGATTCCGACTTCTGTTAATTCTGCTGCCGTCACCATGGCAAAGCGTTCCGCATCTTCTTCCCCTTTCATCTTTGAATTACCAGAAAAGACTGTAAATGGCTCTTTCAGCCTGGCTACCTGCCCGCCCTCCTGATCAATGGTGATAAATAACGCCGGCTGCCCGCATTCAAAAGCGTATTTTTGAACAGACAGGCAGAGATGTTTTATTTGATCCGGGCCGGACAGGTTTCTCGAAAAGAGAATAATTCCCCCAATCTTTATTGTATCGATCAGGAACATAAGGTCTTTGTTGAGTTCTGTCCCGTCAAATCCGACCATCAGTCGCTGTCCTGCCATTTGTTCATTTGAAAATGATTGAGGATTTTTCAAAGGTCTTTTCACCTTCTTAATTGATATTTCCGAACAGCGCTGTTGTGGTCTGCTATGCTGGTTGAAAACTTGTGAGTACTGTCCTGCTTTGAAACAAAATAGAAAAAATCGGTATCAGCAGGGTATAGAGCTGCTTCTATTGCCTTGATTCCGGGGCTTGCAATTGGTCCTGGTGGAAGACCTTTAATCTTATAAGTATTATAAGGCGTTGGTGCGGCAAGGTGTTTTCGCTTAATATTGCCGTCAAAGTCTTTTATGCCATAGATAACCGTAGGATCACTTTCAAGACGCATTTTTCTCTTTAAACGGTTGTGAAAAACAGAAGAGATGATCGGACGCTCAAAAGGAGCGCCTGTCTCCTTTTCGATAATCGATGCAAGTGTTACAATCTCGTGAATAGAAAATCCAAAAGTATCGGCCTGTTGTTTAAACGACGGAGCAAACAGAGACCGGAACCGCTTAACCATTGTGGATATAATCTTTTCCGGCGTTACGCCTTTTGAAAAGTAATAAGTATCCGGAAAAAGATACCCTTCGAAAGTTTCAGCATTGATTCCATTTTCATGCACCAGTGAGGAATCCGTTGCAGCCCTTAAAAAATCTTGTTCAGTTCCCAGCCCTGCTTCCGCTATAATTGAAGCGATCTGACGCAGGTTGCAGCCTTCGGGTATGGTTAGTTTGCGAAGGATAACCTTTCCGCTCGCCATTATTCCAAGTATCCTGTTCGGCGGCATGGAAGAAGAGAGCAGGTATTCCCCTGCTTTTATATCTTTATCGTATTTTTTAATGCGAGCAACCATCTTAAATTTAAAAGGATTTTTGATAATACCCATTTTGTGCAACATTTCCGAAGTAGCTTTAAATCCCTGACCCTGGCGGACAATTATAAGCTTTTTTGCGTGATCATTATTTGCGGGTCTGCCCGCATAGACAAAAAGATCTAAAAAGATGGCGGATAGGACAGAAAAGAATAAAAAAAAGGTGATCAAAATAATTGGTTGTAATTTCTTCAATCTAGAATTTTCTCCCTTTTCTTTACCATATACTCTATTACAATTCTCTCTTTTGAACCAGAAGCAATTTTTAAGGATGCAGGATCAAGCGCCGGATTAACGGTAATTATTCCTGTTTTTTTTATATTATCAAGAGGAACCTTTTTTGTGTAGATTGTTGTAATATTTTTCAGTATTTGACTTCCTCCTATTACCAGGATTTTTTCAGGATCAAGCTTTGCCTCTGTAAGGATTAAATGCTCAGGCAACCTTCCGGCCCAGTCAACCTGCAGAGGCAACTCTTTTTCTATTGGAACATCAAGAGTCACTTCAACGAGCGATGGTTCAACCCTTTTTAGAAAGACCCCCGGCGGCAGAGAAATGTTTTCACTGGTAATGGTAAACGTATTGCTCCCTACAACGGCTTTGTCCAAATCTAACTTAAGCTTAACCTGTTCGGGTCGAATCGTTTTTATAAGAGAACCGGATCCACTCAGATGAATATCCACGGTATTTACAGATGCATCCAAAATTTCCATTCCAGGATCACGATTCATGTATTCTACAGGAATTTCAAGCGTAATCAGAGTTTCCAGGCCCCTTGAAAAGCTGAACCACACACCGGTGACAAATAAAATTGAAACCAGAGCAGCTATGCCGGTTTCAATTCTTTCCTTTCTTAGATAATCCACCTGTTTTGTGGTAATGCCGGCATGTTCTCGCAACATTTGTACGAGTTTTTTCTTTTGTTTTACGACTCTATACTCGGAACCTCTGGCGACAAGCACATTTCCTCTTTCTTCGGATACCAGAATAACCAGAGCATCTGTGGTTTCAGCTAATCCAAGGGCGGCTTTGTGACGGGTGCCGTAATATGAAGGAATGTCATTTCTGCGCGACAGTGGCAGGATAACCCCAACCTCTGAAACCTGGTTACCCTGAATTATAGCTGCGCCATCATGCACAGGATTATCATGCCAGAATATACTCATTATCATTTCTTTGGATACCGATCCATGCCAGGGTATTCCACTTTGGACCACATCTTCCAAATCATCCTTCCCAGGAAGGACAATCAAGGCTCCGATATGGTTTTGAGCCAGCTCATAAACGCTCTCTACTATTATTTCTACAGGCGTATCAACTGTTTTGCGGGAGAACCCCCAGAGAATTGATTTTAAGTTTTTTGCCTGAAGAACGGAACGAATTTCGTTTCTGAAAACAACGATTATAATGAGAGCTGCAACCGCTGTAATCCCCTGAATGGCCCAACTGGTTATGATTAATCCACAAAAAACAGCTATTCTCTGAAAAAACCAGAGCAACGCAATACCGACAAGCACCCGGAATGTATTGGTTCCTCTGAAAAGGACATAAAGGCGAAAGAGGATATAGCTGTTTAATGTGATATCAACGATATCCTGCCATCGAATACTCGATAAAAAAAACAAAAGCTTATTCATAGCCAATCAATCCGTAATGCTAAACCTTAAAATATGAAGGATATTCCTCTCCATGTCGGTAACTTCCACACGCCATACACCTTTATCAGCCTCTCGGAATTGAATACTGCTAAATGTTGACCAGCGAGGAGGCTGGAGGAAGAGCTTTATTTTCTTGCTGAGCTTATCTCTGTGAAACCACTTATGATAAATAAACGATTTTTCAGGCACAGGATCAAAAGATGTAAAACAGGAGACTTCTCCGATTGTAATAGAAAAAACAATTGCCTGGTTCCGGGGAGCGTATTCTTTTATTCCTTCACACATTGCCGCTTGAACCAGTGTCAACTTTTTGGAGCCGGCTATAGATAAAGAATCTTTATTCTGTTGTGCAAGTGTTGGCGAAGAAAGAAAGAAAATAATATAAGATAATAAGCATATTTTATATTTCATTGTCATGTATCTAACGATAAAAACGCATTAATTTGAGGATGTGGGACGGTTCCATGATTCGTGATTGTTGAAGTAGTTATTTGTGGCTTAAAACACTACTCGTTGCTGGTTGCTCGTTG
The DNA here is from genome assembly GCA_030669465.1 of Desulfobacterales bacterium. The sequence goes on from DAOVDN010000132.1 coordinate 4,058, forward strand.
CTGGTTGCTGGTTGCTGGTTGCTCGTTGCTGGTTGCTGGTTGCTAACGAGCAACGAGTAACCAGCAACAAACAACTGCTCCGATTCCACGATTTTCTTTCGTCCTGCGGCCACAAATATCTCGTACATATCACAGCGTAAAGAACCATCCCGAGGATGTTAAATGTAATCATAGTCAAAATTGATGATTGATGATTGATGGTTTGTGGAATCGCTTTCGCTCTGTCTTTTTGTTATAAAATTAGTAGGCGTTCACCGTTCAGGGTTACCTTTCTTTCGTTAACTTTCACTAACTCAGAACCTCAGAACCTTTGAACCTGAGATGGTTTCCTTCCTTGTGACATGTAAGCAGATATTTGTGGAATAGCGAAATCCTCATTCTGGAGCGAGGCAACCGCGTTGCCGGATTATCCGCCGACACGGTCGGCTTGCTCCAAAAGCGCAACAAATAATTCTCT
>DAOVDN010000184.1 GCA_030669465.1 Desulfobacterales bacterium
AGTTCACCGTGCACCAGTAAGCATAAAGCTTGGCACAGGCATAAGGAGAGCGAGGATAGAAAGGGGTCAGCTCGTTTTGAGGGGTTTCTTGCACCTTTCCGTAAAGCTCGGAGGTGGAAGCCTGATAGAACCTGGTTTTTCTGCCAAGCCCTAACATGCGGATAGCCTCCAGAAGGCGCAATGTTCCCAGAGCGTCGGTATTTGCGGTATATTCCGGCGCTTGGAAAGAGACCTGTACATGACTTTGCGCTGCAAGATTGTAGATTTCATCAGGCTGGACTTCCTGTATGATACTGATAAGATTGGCAGCATCGGTAAGATCTCCGTAATGGAGGATAAAGTGCAGCTCTTTTTCGTGAGGGTCCTGATAAAGGTGATCCACCCTTTGAGTATTAAAAAGAGAAGAACGCCGCTTGATACCATGTACCTCATATCCTTTGTCTAAAAGAAATTCCGCCAGATAGGCGCCGTCCTGGCCGGTAATTCCCGTGATTAATGCTTTTTTCATAATAGTTCACCCATTAAAAAACCTTTGGACAGGATTACAGGATAAACAAGATTTTTTGTAACAGTTCAGCGCTTTTAAATATTGTTTTTTTGACAGGATTAACAGGATATTCAGGATTAAAATTATTGTAGCCGTTCACGGCTTGAAACTTGAAATTGGAAATTGGGAAGAACAGTACAAAAGCATGAAGGCCAAATTTCTAATTTCTAATTTCTAATTTCAATGTTCCGTGAACGCTTACAAATCTTGTCTATCCTGTTATCTTGTCAGACTCTTTTTCAAAAGGCTAAATTGTTACAACTAATCCAGTCCATCCTGTTAATCCTGTCAAAAAATAGACATCTGAACTTTTACGATTCTTTTAATTCACGCTTATATAATGTCGAACAGCATTAAAAGTGCTGCTGCCGATTCCTTCCACTTTTTTTATATCTTCAATCGCTTCAAACAGGCCATGCATATTTCTATATTCCACGATCTTTACGGCAAGTACTGGTCCGATATGTGGAAGAACCACAAGTTCGGTGAGCCCTGCCCTGTTGATATCAACAGTTCCCTGCAATCCCTTTTTCATGATCTTTGTTATGAATTTGTCGTAGTGATTCTCAAGATGTTTTTTTGCAGCTTCACTGTTCTTTGGATCAAGCCACGTCTCTTTATCCAGTGTTCCAAGCACATATATCAATTGTTCTTCATCGAGCTTGCCGTTTAGATCGTGGTGGGCACAGTGGCGCAGCTTCTTTCCTGCCTCGCCTGACTCAACTACTGCAAAAGAAGAATCCGGAAGAAGGCGTATCGTCAGGTCAGGCCACCCCTGACATATGCCTGAATTCTCACTCCACAGAAATAAAGCAACAAACATGCCAAAGAAAATGACGCAAAGAGCTGAAACCCTGTTTATTTGTCTCATTTAGTTCTTCCTTTGCTTTAAGGTTTTTTGCCCTATTATATTAAATTATGGCTTTTCCCATCAGTTGACATCAAAAAATCATCATATAATAACTAATGCTTGAGGTCAAGGTCAAGTAAAACCCAAAAATCCGATAGATATCAGGGAAACGTTTGTGCCCAAAAATTCTTGATATTATTCATCATGTCATTTATGAGTTCATTATATAGGAATTTCGTAATTATTTAGCCACTAAGACACCAAGCCACAAAGGAAAGATATGAATGAGGAAGAAAAAATGATTTCAAAACGGACAAAAGAGATGACCTCCTTTATTGTTATGGATGTCCTTGAAAAGGCCGGCGAGATGGAACGGAATGGGATTCATATAATTCACCTGGAGGTCGGAGAGCCTGATTTTGATACTCCCGACTGCATCAAGAAGGCCGCTTGCAAAGCCCTTGATGAGGGGTATACCCATTACACGCACAGTCTTGGTCTTTTTGAGCTCAGAAAAGCAATTTGTGAACACTATTTCAAGACATACAATGTATCTGTAGATCCGGATCAGATCCTGATATCTTCCGGAACCTCTCCCGCCATGTTTATTATGTTTTCAGTCCTTTTAGAACCTGGCGACCAGGTCATTATTTCAGATCCGCATTATGCATGCTATCCTAATTTTATCAGATTTGTGCAGGGCGAGCCTGTAACGGTACCGGTATACGAAGAAGACGGTTTTCAGTTCAGACCGGAAGCTATAAAAGAAAAGATCACAAAAAGGACCCGGGCGATATTTATAAATTCCCCGTCCAATCCAACCGGCAATCTTCTGTCTGAAAGCCGTATGAAGGCTATTGCCTCTCTCGTAACGCCGGGATTATCCTATATTATTTCGGATGAAATATATCATGGGCTGGTTTATGAGGGAAAGGAACATTCTATTTTGGAATTTACAGATAATGCCTTTGTATTAAACGGTTTTTCAAAGCTCTATGCCATGACGGGTCTCAGGCTTGGATATCTGATTGCGCCGAAACCTTTTATGAGGCCCATTCAAAAACTGCAACAAAACTTTTTTATTTCCGCCAATTCAATGATTCAGAGAGCGGGAATCGCGGCGCTTGAAGAGGCAGGGGATGACATAACGCGTATGAAGCGGATCTATAATAAGAGGAGAAAATACATGATTAGCCGCTTAAAAGAGATGGGGTTCCGAATAACCGTAGAGCCAACCGGAGCCTTTTATGTTTTTGCCAACGCAAAGCACATTTTAAGCGATTCATATAAGCTTGCCTTTGATATACTGGACAAGGCGCACGT
>DAOVDN010000135.1 GCA_030669465.1 Desulfobacterales bacterium
GTAGTAATGATAGCGCCAAGAATTACGGAAGTTTCCATCCGTACCGGCAGAGTAGGGATATGGGACAAAAAAGTTTCCGAGCTGATTCATGCCAGTATCGCACAAAGGTTGCAATAAATTATTGCACGCCGTAGAACAGACCATTGAAACTTATGGAATGTTTCAGTCAGGAGATTCGGTCCTTGTTGGTGTGTCAGGCGGACCTGATTCTGTAGCCCTTCTCCATATACTTTTCACATTAGCCCCCAGGTTATCTCTCAGGCTTGGCGTTGCTCATCTGAACCACTCCCTCCGCCAAAAAGATTCAGACAATGATGCCGAATTCGTTGCATCCCTTGCCGGAAAGCTTGATCTGCCCTGTTATATTACTAAAGAGGACGTTCGCAAATATCAGCTTGAAAACAAGCTTTCCCTGGAAGAAGCGGCTAGATGTATTCGCTACGCTTTTTATAATAATGTAGCGGTAAAAAACAGGTTTAACAAAATCGCTCTTGGACATAATGAAGATGATAATGCAGAGCTTGTATTGATGTATTTATTTCGAGGAAGCGGCCTTGCCGGGATTTCAGGTATACCGCCTGTAAGAGACAGCCAAGAGGCATGCATAAAGATCGTCCGTCCTCTTATTAGATCGACCAGATGCGAAATCATTGATTTTTTGACTTCAAAGGGCTTAAAATATGTTTTAGACAGATCCAACAAAGACACAAGGTATCTTCGAAACAGAATACGCCATCATTTAATCCCTTCTTTAAAGGTATCCTATAATCCAAGGATAGTTGAAACGCTCAACCGGCTTGCTTCAATTACAAGATGTGAAGAGGAATGGATTGAAGATATAATAAGTCCTCTCTTTGAAAAATCCGTTTTAGCCGTGCGGAACGATAAGGTTGCCCTTTCTGTCTCTATGCTTGATGGAATACATGTTGCAGCAAAAAGGAGGGTAATCAGAAAGGCTCTCGCAAGGGTAAAAGGGAATTTAAGACGTATCACCTTTTTTCACATAGATTCTGCGGTCAGGCTTTTGGAAAGCGGGCAGGCGCATGGTTGTCTTGATCTTCCTGACCGTATCAGAGTTAAGCGAAATGGCGATATTCTTATCTTTTCAAAAGAGAAGAAGGCGTTACGTGAGCTTGGTGGGAAATCCGGTGAAACAAAAACACTTGATTTTGAATATAAAATATTAAGACCCGGTAAAAACCCTGGATCAATATTTGTAAAAGAAATAGGGGCGCATTTGAAATTCTGTGAAATTAATGCCGAAGATATGCCTGATATATATCGCACTGGACATCAGGTTGCTTTTTTTGATATAATCAATCTGAAGTTTCCGCTGGTTCTCAGGAATTTTCGGCCGGGCGACCGTTTTAAACCTCTTGGCATGTCAGGCACTCAAAAGGTAAAAAAATATTTTATAAACAACAAGGTGCCCAGATCCGAACGGTCAAGATTCCCTATTCTTCTTAGCGGAGAGAAGATAGTCTGGGTTGTCGGTCTTAGAATAGATGACTCTGTTAAGGTAAAACCTTCGACAAGAAATGTACTTAAAGCGGAATTTTTTGACCTGTAATTCACCTTAAACTTTTTGAGAACTTACCTTTTTCGGCTCATTGTGGATTTGTGTGAAATCCGCAATTTTTACACCCCCTTGCCCCCTCAAGGGGGGAATAAAAAGGCCTGTCTGTGCGTGTCCGCACGCAGACAGGGGGTTAGGGCTCGAAGAACCCCTTTTTCTTGCCTAATTAATAATAATGATTATTTTATAAATTTAGGAACATTTTAGATTTTTGAAAATAAATTCGAAGCTCAATTGCAGATAGTTTGTTGCATAATGCTAAAATATTACTAAACTTTGATGATTTTATACTTTTTACAGGTGCGTCAAAGTTTATTGCAGTTTGAACTATTTGACAACGGGGAACAAGAAATCAGGAGGTAATATCTTTTGAACCCATTTTATAAGAATATAGCTTTATGGCTTGTCATCACACTGATGATGATCATGCTTTATAATCTTTTCAGTCAACAGCGTGTGTCTGAAACAAGCATCGGTTATACGGAATTTCTTGCCATGCTCGATGATGAGCGCATTGAAGAAGTGGTTATACAGGGGCAGGAGCTCTTTGTCACTGATGTAAACCGCAATCGTTTCAAGGTATTTGCGCCACAGGACACCGATCTTATCAGGATCCTCAGGGAAAGAGGTGTATCTATTAAAGCAAAACCTCCGTCTGACTCACCCTGGTATATCTCTGTTCTTGTTTCATGGTTTCCGATGATTGTGCTTATAGGAGTATGGATATTTTTCATGCGTCAAATGCAGGCCGGAGGAGGCAAGGCGCTCTCATTCGGAAAGAGTCGTGCCCGCCTGCAATCCGACAAGTCAACTAAAGTTACCTTTGACGATGTTGCCGGTATTGATGAGGCAAAAGAAGAATTGGGAGAAATTATAGACTTTCTTAAAGAGCCCAAAAAATTTACCCGTCTCGGAGGACGGATACCCAAGGGAGTTCTCCTGATGGGACCTCCGGGTACAGGAAAAACCCTTTTGGCACGCGCTATTGCAGGTGAGGCCGGAGTTCCGTTTTTTAGCATCAGCGGTTCGGATTTTGTAGAAATGTTTGTTGGTGTTGGCGCATCACGGGTAAGGGATCTTTTTGTCCAGGGTAAAAAAAATGCTCCCTGTATCATCTTCATTGATGAGCTCGATGCGGTTGGAAGGCATAGGGGAGCAGGCCTTGGAGGTGGGCATGACGAAAGAGAGCAGACCTTAAACCAGCTTCTGGTCGAAATGGACGGATTTGAATCTAATGAAGGCGTTATTCTTATATCTGCCACGAACCGGCCGGATGTACTTGATCCAGCTCTTCTGCGCCCTGGTCGTTTTGACCGTCAGGTAGTTATTCCGCTGCCTGATATCAAAGGCCGCGAAGAAATCCTTAAGGTTCACATGAAAAAAACGCCGATCGCTCCTGATGTTGATCCTCATATCATAGCAAGGGGAACACCCGGTTTCTCGGGCGCTGACCTGGAAAATCTTGTGAACGAAGCAGCTCTCTTTGGCGCCAAAAGAGATAAAGAAAGAGTTGAGATGTCTGACCTGGAAGATGCCAAAGACAAAGTCTACATGGGACTGGAACGTAAGTCAAAAGTCGTTAAAGAGGAAGATAGAAAGATCACGGCATATCACGAGGGCGGACACGCCCTTGTTGCCCGCCTTCTGCCGGGCACGGATGTGGTTAACAAGATAACTATTATTCCCAGGGGCCGTGCAGCAGGTATCACATGGTTTTTGCCGGAAGAGAGGGATTTTAAATTTAAAGACCAGCTTACAAACGAATTGTCTGTCGCCTTTGGAGGACGGGTGGCCGAAGAGCTTGTTTTCAACCGTATCAGCACAGGCGCGGCCAATGATATTAAAGAGGCAACGGGAATTGCTCAGAAGATGATACGTTCCTGGGGCATGAGTGAAACGCTTGGCCCGCTTTCTTATGCTAAAGATGAAGAACAGATTTTTCTTGGGCGGGAAATAGCGCAGCACAGGGATTACTCTGAAGAAACAGCGAGAAAAATTGACGAAGAAGTAAGCAATTTGATTGATAAATCTTATAACACGGCAAAGAAAATCTTAAACGAAAATATAGATATTCTTCACAAACTCGCAGAGCTTTTGCTCGAAAAAGAGACTGTCATGGGAGCTGAACTTGATGAGCTCATACGATCCATGAAGCCGGGGTTTGAGCTTCCATCAAATAAGCCTGGAAAAGCTTAGGTTAATTGGTTTGAGTGTGACCAAAATAGAACAATATAGACAAAAAATGTCAAAGATCAATTGTCAAATATCAAATCAAACTCAAATGTCAAAAAAAACCACTCTATTTGACAAGGCAATTAGTGTTGAACGGGTTACAAGTCCTGTCCCGCAGAGCCAGGCTGGAGAGAGGTTCTTTCTTTTAAGCATTTGACATTTGGCATTGATTTGACATTTGAGCTTTGGCCTTTGGTATTAAATAACTGTAGATTCTTTCCAAAATCCTTAATTGTGTGAACGGTTATGTTCTATTTTGGTTACACTTAATTGGTTTCAACGAATCAACGAATCAACGGTTCCGGAATTATGACCGGTCCTAAATTTCAGACTATTTTCCGTAGCCAGAAATTTGGAAACCGGCCTTTAGTTACAGTGACTATGGAGCGAGCCGACCGTGCCCGCCTGCCAACGCCTGGCTCGCAGGGGAACTGGAATGTTTACACACACGGCAATGGCGGGCAGGTCGGCGGAAAAAAACGGCAACCCCGCCTGCCATCGCCATGTATACTATGCGGTGCATGCACTTTGTTGTCTGGCATTGGCGGGCAGGACGGTTGCCTTGCCCCAGAATATGGAATGTCTGGACGTAGATAAAAAATGAGTTTCCAA
>DAOVDN010000163.1 GCA_030669465.1 Desulfobacterales bacterium
CACTTGCCATATTTGTTTCTGATGCAATTCTGAAATTCCATTAAAACTGTTACTCCTAACCCGGATGAACCGGGGCTAATAAAAATCGATCCGGTGATTTTGCTATACCGGTTTGTACCACATCAACCATTAAACACACAAGATATAAATGACGTAAAGTTCAAGTCCAATTTACCGGTAGCAACATCACATCTGATTGAATATGCGTTATATCAAATATCCGAAACAGTGAGAAGATTCTTGACAGAGATTAAAATTCTTAATATGAAAGTTCGGTATCCTTCATTTGCCGGTTTACACTTTTTCAATAATAATGAAAGATGCCGAAAGCTCAATATTTTTATTAGGACAGTTAAGAGAGTTTATCATATTCCCAAAGTTTTCGTTAATCAAGAAGTTAGAAGTTTTTAACATTAGAGAGGGGGTAATCAAATGGCGGATTTTTACATTAATATTTTTTTAGATGATGAAAAACTAAAAAAGATTGAAGGGGCGGGATTGTCCGGTCAGGTTAAGGAAATAGACGGCAAAAAGGCGATTCAGGTTGAAGTCTCAAAAAAGGAGAAAAAAAAGCTTGTAAAGGGATTCCCGGATTTAACCTTTGACGATTCAAATGCATGCGTACTTCCGGAACAAGGAGAAAACATCTTGATGAATATTATACTGGAAATGCGGATGCTGGATGTAATGAAGGTGGCGATTATAAAGCTTTACAACCCTCTTGCGGGGAGGGATATTTCCGGAAGGGGTACCGGCGGTAAATAATATCCGTAGTAAAATATAGGGGGTATTATGTTTTCAGGATCTTTCACAGCGCTTGTAACACCATTTAAGGATAATGCCGTCGATTATGAAGGTCTTGGCAATCTTGTGGATTTCCAGATAAAAAACGGAATAACCGGAATACTTGCCGTTGGAACTACAGGTGAAAGCCCAACTTTGACATGGGATGAACACAACAGGGTCATTGAAAATGTTGCAAACAAGACAAAGGAGAGATGCATTTGTATAGCAGGTACCGGAAGCAACAATACAGATGAGACGCTTGCGGCGACAGAGCATGCTGTCGAAGCCGGTGTTGATGCTGTATTGCTTGTAGATCCATATTACAATGGGCCGAGTTCTCTTGAAATACGCAAGGAATATATTGGGCCTGTGGCCAAAGCTTTTCCCGGCACACCGATTATTCCTTATGTAATCCCGGGCCGGACCGGTACTCAGTTGCTTGCCGAAGATCTCGCCCTTCTTCGCAAAGAGTTTGAAAATGTAAATACCGTTAAAGAAGCCACAGGCAATATTGAAAATATGAGACACACCAGGGCCTGTTGCGGACCGGATTTTACAATACTCTCCGGCGATGATGGTATGACCTGTAAAATGATGATAGATCCGCAGATAAAGGCGGCAGGTGTCATTTCTGTTGCTTCAAATATTGCTCCAGCAGCCGTCACTGAAATGGTAAGCCTGCTTAAAGAGGGCAACCAGGAAGAAGCCGAAAAGCTGATCTTAGCACTTGAACCGCTTTTTGGTCTGGTAACTGTTAAGACAATGGAAAAAACCCCTTACGGAGAGGTGGTATGCAGGGCCAGAAATCCGCTTGGCATCAAGGCTCTTATGTCAATTCTCGGCATGCCCACCGGAGGGTGTAGAAAACCTTTGGGCAAAATGACAAGAAATGGCCTGGAAAAGGTTGTTGAAGCAGCACGAAAGGTACAGTCTAATAACCCTGAAATATTTAAACCAATAGCGGATTTCTTTGATGTCGATATTGAGGCCCGCTTAAAAAACCCTTCAAGCTGGGAAGGGCTTTGTTATGAAGGGTATTAAGGGTGCTAGGGCGCTAACTTGAAGTCACCATCTTTAAAAAGAAGCCACTTAAGCCACTTAATGCCAAATTCTAAAAGAGCGAGCTCATCTTTTTTGATCTTTTCAACGGTTCCGGTCTCAATATTATAGCGGCTTAAAAACGAACTTTCAAAAACAAATTGCCTGAATTTATCGATGTTGTAACTTACCAGGAAAAACATCTTCTTGCTCTGTTCCGTAAGCTTGATATTCTTGGGAAAAGATCTCTTTCTTACAACCAGATCGGTCCAGCCGGCATTTATTTCGTCATGGATATCAACGCCCTGATCCTTTCTCCATTCACGGATAGTCCATTTTTTTTCCTCTTCAAAACCAAGACAGTGGGGTTCATTAACAAAAAAATAGAACCCCTCATCGTCAGCACCTTCTTTGTGACTAAGCGAAGCAACGCCAAGTGGATAATAACGGCATGTGGTTGGTCTGTCTTCATAGATTATGCATCCATCTTCCCTGACAAATGGACATGATTTTAAATCATCATCCAGGAGCTTTAAAGTAACAACAGGCAGATCTGTTTTTTCTAAAAGCTGCGGCTTGGTATACAATGCTAAAAATTCTTCTGATGAAAGCTGCAGACGATTTTTGAGCCTGATGATGTCATACGGAGTCAATGTTATATTAATATCCCTGCAACATTTAGTGAAGCATTTTAATCCATTATGACATTCAAACTTAAACTCGCTGTCAATACCAAGCCTTACCGGCTCTATACCGGCCATTTTACTAGATATATCCATATTTTTTCCTTTCCTTGTAACATCTCAAAAAGTTCCAACCTGTGCAGTTGGATTTATTCAAACTAATCACGAAAACACGAAAGTACGAAATAAAACCCAAGGAATCAGGTGATAATTGTCTTTGTAGTGTTTCATATCTCAAACAGAACAACAATGTCAATAGATGAAGAAGCATCTGTAAATTGGTCGAGTAGTTGAGAGGTCGAGTGGTTAACGGCTTGACCTCTCGACCAATTACACCCAACATTAAGGGCTCGGAAAAAAATAAGTTGGTCATTTTAGCGCCTAAATTTGCCGTAGATTTAATCGATCTGATTGAGCAAAATCGCAGGAATGACGAGTTATTTCGAGGACTTTTGCGAATGAAGACCCGCCTGCCATGCATTAAAATAGGCTATATCCATCTTTTTTTGTGTTCATAAGAACAAAATGGCAATGCTAACTCATGCGAAATAGAGGCATTGCGGGCAGGTCGGTCAAAGATATGGTGAAGTTGGGATGCGAAAATGCCAAGTTATTTTTTTCCCGAGCCCTAAGTCTTGATTTAAAGCATGGATATACTATACTACAAAGTCACGCTTTTTTGAGCTGCGCGGTTAGATATTAAACTTTACATATGAAACGCCAAAAAGACAATTATCACGAAAGCGCGAAAGCCCGCCCTGGCGCTATGCAATAGTTTGTCTGATCTACTGTATTCTTTAGGTTTTATTTCGTGTTTTCGTACTTTCGTGTTTTCGTGATTATCTTGAATCAGGGATTGCAAGATGAAAGAACTCTTTTGTTCGGAATTTAAGCTCGGACGTCATTTTGCTGGACGTCTTCCTTATGATGAGGATTTAATTGCATCTATCGAGAAGATCTGCGAAGAGGCATCAATCCAAATGGCGGTTTTTTCGGTTATCGGCGCTGTTTCGTCTGTTACTATAGGCGTGTATGATCAAAAACAACAGGTTTACGTCACGTCCACGAAAAAGGCGCCTTATGAAATTGTAACCTGTCTTGGCAATGTTTCGCTA
>DAOVDN010000159.1 GCA_030669465.1 Desulfobacterales bacterium
AAGGTCGACGTAATATGCCTTGGGGAATTGCTGCCTGAGCCAGGTGGATTTGCCGGTCCCCCGAGGACCGAACAGAAAAAAAGTTTGTCCCGGGTCATGGAAAAAACGATCTATTATTGCCATTTTTCCCTCCTTTATGGCATTCTAAGTGCCATAATAGCGACACGATTTGGGCGTGTCAAGGAAAATAGCTTTTTTCTCTCCCCTTGTACCTTTAGCCTTTAGCTTGCTTCTCCCAGTGCATTATTCGCCTTCTCGCCTCCTTTGCCGGCTGCTCTTCATCCTCGGGGTATGTCCGGAAGATAGCATACCCCATTTTCTCCAGCCGTTTACCCAGCGTATTCTGCGCCCTCGGTTCACCATGAACCAGCTTGATCCTTCCGCCTGTGCACATGCCGCTGCCTGCCAGGATGACGGCCGGCCCCGTAGCTCCAGAAGATGGTACCGGGGTTGCCAACATCCTCCATTCTGTTCTCAGGCAGGCTTTTAAATTTGCCGAAACACTGCCTTCACACCACCGCTTCATCGTTCGACATTGTATACTCAGACACAATCTCCCGCAACTTGAACTTGATACCTTTTGCATCGTGCGCATCTGCAAGTACCGCCAACTCCTTTATTTTTTCATCAAGAAAATATGAACTGTTGCTTAGAGGAATTCCACTTTGTAATACAAGAATCTTTTCATGCTCGGTTCTTACAATTCCTTCTCCTTCTGTAATCAACTCCTCGTGGAGCTTTTCACCCGGCCTGAGTCCTATAAACTTTATCTCAATATCAGCATCGGTTTCTTTGCCGGAAAGACGGATCAGGTCCCTGGCCATATCCACTATTTTTACCGGTGTCCCCATTTCAAGGATAAAAATCTCACCACCTTCTCCCATGGTAAATGCCTGAAGAATAAGTTGTGCGGCCTCCTCTATGGTCATAAAAAACCTGGTCATCTCCGGGTGCGTAACGGTCACAGGACCGCCCTTTTCGATTTGATGGCGGAAAAGGGGAATGACTGAGCCTGATGAACCGATCACATTACCAAAACGCACCGCTATAAACTTAGTTGCCCCGGACGGATGAGCTTGCACAATCTTTTCAGTGACCCGCTTTGACGCCCCCATTATATTGGTCGGTCGCACAGCTTTATCTGTGGAAACAAGGACAAATCGACCGACCTTGTGGGCAATAGCCGCTTTAACGATTGTATTGGTCCCGACAATATTAGAATATACTGCTTCCCAGGGATTTCTTTCCACCAGTGGAACATGCTTATAAGCAGCCGCGTGAAAAACTACATCCGGCTTGTATTTTCGGAAAACATCGTCGACCAATTTCTTGTCCTGTACCCGGCCGAGCACGGCCCGATATTTTAAGTAGGTGACTACATGCTTAAGTTCCATCTGGATCGAATAGAGGTTACTTTCGCCTGCATCGAACAAAACTACAAGAGCCGGCCCATATTTGCAGATCTGCCGGCACAGTTCAGAACCGATCGAACCACCCGCCCCCGTAATCAGCACACACTTATCTTTCAGGAATTCTGAAATCTTATCGTTTTCCAACCGAACAGGAGGCCTTCCGAGAAGATCCTTGTATGAGATGTCTCGAATCTTCTTGATACTGACCTTGCCGTCGATAATTTCCCCCATACCTGGCAGCGTCTTATATGGGATCTTTGTCGAATCGCAGATCTCCACAATGCGCCGCATATCTTTCCCCACCGCAGACGGAGCAGCAATCAAAATTTCATCCACACTTTCGCTTTTTACAATCTCTTTGAGATCGTTAACCCTGCCGCGAACCTTTATTCCGTGGATCTGTTTGCCGACCTTGTTTTTATCGTCATCAACAAAGCCGGCTACTCTGTACCTCATCTTCGGATTATCATGAATCTCACGGACCACCTTTTCACCTGCGTCACCAGCACCGATTATGATCAATTTTTTATGTCCGTTATTATCGATGCTTTTCTTCTTAGAAAAGGTAGTAGTAGCCAAGAAGAGCCGGATGACAAGCCTGATACCGGCTATTAATATCAAGGACAAAAGAGCGTCAATGACAAATACAGACCGCGAAAAGCCCTGAAACCTACTTAACATGAGGATCGCTGTAATAATAATTGCGAAACTTACCAACACCGCCTTGATCACATTAAGGAGATCAACGATACTGGTATAACGCCACATGCCGCGGTAGAGATTAAAAAAGTAAAACACTACCAGTTTGCAGAGCACGATGGGGACAATTGTCTGCTTTATAGCCAGCAGTTCACTTGTCCCAAGCTTAGCATCAAACCGCACAACATAGGCCAAAAAGTAAGAAATGGCCAGCAGAACCGCATCAGCCAGTATCAAGACAAATAGATTTTTACTTATCAGTATCTTCTTCATCTATTACAAAAACATCCTTTTTTATAACGAACGTAGACAGTGCAGACCTTTGAAAAATGTTCAATTTTGCCTTGTTAAATCTGTTTTTATATTTAACTGGGGTTCGAGTTCAAGAAAGGCGAAGATTTTAACCGGAGGAATACAGCTTAGCTTATAGCTGATGGCTCTTAAGCTCATAAGATAAAAAGGCATAACAGCTTATCGGCTCAGCAGCTTAACAGCTAATATAGCCTAATGTAACACCGTTCATATTGCAACACAAAAACAACGAAGGGATGAGAAACTTATAAACTAATGTAACGTCCTATGCTATGTTTTCCGACCCCCTGTGTTTTCCTGATGCCTATGTTTTCGTAGAGTATACCGGAAATGAGATAAATTTATTAATTTAATTATCGTTTTGTGACATTTTGTAGCTATAATAGCTATAAAGGAGGCTTTCATGAAAGCAACAGAAATAATTAGAGCCCGTGTTCCGGTTGAGTTAAAGCATAATTTTGAGATCATAGCGCAGTATAAGGGTATGAGCGCCCAGACATCAAGATCTTCAAACTCGCCAACCTTGTCTCCCATCTCCCGTTCTCCCGCCTCCAGCTTCCCGTCTCCCGTCTCCTGTACTTAATTCCTTTGCGTGAGATATTTAATCTGCGTTAAGATGGGTAATCTGCGGACCAAGAAACCCGCACCCCAACCTTTTATGAATATGATATGCCGCATCAACAATTATTTTAGCGATTTCATTCTCAGTCATAATTTTCTATCTTTGCGCCTTTGTTTACCCCGTAGGCCCGCCTGCCATGCATTGTACCTATCGTTAGGACGATAACTGTTGAAGAAACCAATCTTACGGCGCTTGGTTGAATTAACAGAGAGGCATTGCGGGCAGGTTACCAACAATACCTAAAAATTTACCCTAATTCATGCTTGACATTTTTATGCTAATCTGTATTATACAAATCTGTATAATACACTATAGTGAAATAGAGACCTTTGAAAAATGCTCAAAGAAAGGAAACTTATGAATCCTTTTAAATACGGAACCATAGTTTCAGGCAAAGATTTCTGTGGAAGGAAAACTTTGCTTAAGCAAATTATCGGATATATCGAATCATCGCAACACATTGTGATCCTGGGTGAAAGGCGGGTTGGAAAATCATCCGCAGTCTATGAGGCTGTTATAAAATGTAATGGGGAGCGCCTCTTATATGTGGACTTGCTGGGCATCAAATCCATCGACGCTCTGTGCAGAAGGATTCTCCGTGCAATTGTTGTCCTGGAGCAAAAAACAGGTTGGTTCGACAAAATAATCAAAACCCTCTCATATCTCAGGCCCACAATTTCAGTGGATCCCAT
>DAOVDN010000034.1 GCA_030669465.1 Desulfobacterales bacterium
GTTTTAAGCGAGGAGATTTTCTTGTATGAGACTTAAAAAGCTGGAACTAATTGGATTTAAATCATTTCCTGAGAAAGCCGGCATTGAATTTCCTCCCGGCATTTCTGCGGTTGTAGGCCCCAATGGTTGCGGCAAGAGTAATATAGTTGATGCGTTAAGATGGGTTATGGGAGAACAAAGTGCAAAGCAGCTCCGCGGAAAGTCCATGGAAGATGTGATCTTTGCGGGTACAAACGGAAAACCGCCATTAAATATGGCGGAGGTCTCCTTAACCCTTCTAAACGACAACGGTTCAGCTCTGGAAGAATTAAAAGATTTTACTGAAATCATGTTGACAAGGCGCCTTTACCGGTCCGGTGAAAGCGCCTATTTCATGAACAAGCAGCCCTGCCGGCTAAAAGATATACATAATATCTTTTTGGGGAGCGGGATGGGAGCAAAATCCTATGCCGTAATAGAGCAAGGAAACATAGGAGCGATTACTGAAGCCGGACCCGAAGAAAAGAGGTTTTTCATAGAGGAGGCCGCGGGAGTTACGAGGTATAAGAGCCGTAAAAACGAAGCCTTGCGCAAAATACAACTCACAAACCAGAACCTTTTGCGCATTGCAGACATAATTGCTGAGGTAAAACGGCAGATGGCCGGTCTTAAACGCCAGGCAAAAAAGGCGGAACTTTACAATAATTATCAGGACCGCATAAGAAAGCTCGATGTTTTTCTCGCCATTCATTCTTATGATGATTATACACGCCGGATCGATGAAACCGATGCTTTATTAAAAGATCTTAAGGATGCAGACGTTGGGCACATATCCCGACTAAAAAAACTTGATGCCGCTGTTGAAGAAATAAAATTACAGCGCTTGCAAAAAGACCGGGAAATTTCAGAGCAAAAATCTCGCAGATTCGAAACCCAGCGGAGTATAGACAGAATGGAGAATGATCTGGCCCACTTCCGCAAAGATGTAGAAAGGCTTGCTAATGAGACTGCAAGACTTGAATCCGTTAACGAAGATATTGAAGAAAAGAACCGGAATATAATGTCTGAAGTTGCTCAGGTTGAAAAAGAGAATATCAGCCTGAAAGAGGAAATAAAAAATGCAGAGTCCTCTCTCGACTTGGAACGGGCGGCTTCACAGAATATAAGGGATCAGTTGGCAGGGTTAAACCAACAGATAGAGACCTATAAAACAGACCTTATGGATCTGGTAGCCAGTGAGGCCGGATATAAAAGTATCTATCAAAACGCCTCAAACAACAAAGAAAGTCTTAAAAGACGTTTGAAAAGATCGGATGAAGAGGAAGGAGCGGCAAACAAGAAAGTAGCATTGTCCGAGAAGAATGCAGCAAAAGCCAAAGAACAACTTAACTCATATAAAGAAGAAATAAACGATCTTGATGAGCGTATCGACATTATGCAAAAGCAGCTCGAAGAAAAAAGCAAAGCGCTCAGCGGGCAGGTAAAGCGTATGCAAACTCTGGAGCTTGAACGAAACAAATCAAAATCAAAATATATTACTCTAAAGAAAATGGAAGACAGCTTCGAGTGGTACAAAGATGGCGTGAGGGCTATAATGAACCGGAAGCCGGCTAATGTCATAGGTCTTATGGTGGATATTATCGAACCGGAGCCTTCCTTTGAAACTGCTGTTGAAGCTGTTCTTGGAGAATCCCTGCAATACATACTTGTAAAGGATCGGGAAGCAGGCATTGGCTCTATAGACTATCTTCAAACAACAGGGGCTGGACGCAGCGGGTTTATTCCGGTTTCATCCGTCAAACGCATGGAATGCAGCCGGCATCAGGCGGCTGATCCGCAAAAGAAGCTTTTGAATCATATTTCTGTAAGGGAGGGGTTTGAAAAGATAGCAGAAGCACTATTGGGGCATGTAGTTGTTGCCTCTTCTATTAAGGAGGCCATAGAGATATACAGCAACAATGGCGCATTGCAGACTATTGTTACCAAAAACGGAGATATTATTTCATATCAAGGTATCATGATCGGCGGCAGCAAAGACAAGTTATCTGGCATACTTGCAAAGAAGCAGGAACTGAAGGGGCTGGATCGTCAGATCACAAAATTGGATCAAAACCTGAAATCAGCTTACGTTTATCAAAAAGAACTGGAGTCCGAGTTTCGTATCATTGAAAGCAACATGCAAAAGCTGATAGAACACAAAAACAGGACAGCACAAAAGGAAATCGAAGCCGAAAAAGCCCTTTACAAAGCAACCGAAGATCTAAAGCATGCCAGGCGCCGGCTTGAAATCGCAGAGCTGGACAAAGAGCGGCTTCTTGGTGAAGAAAGCGATATTGGTGAAGAAATCGCGAGATACAACAAAAAATTATCTGAAATCGAAAACAGGGTTAAGGCGGCACAGGCCAGGGTTGCAGAAACAAAAGAAAAAATCGGCTCTGTATCATCGAAACTGGAGAGTTTTAATCAAAGGATCGTTGATCTCAAGCTTAAGCTTACAGCTTTCAATGCCAGATTGGAAAACAGCAATAATACTTTAAGACGACTTGAAGAATTCCGGAATGACGGAATAAAACGGATTAAAGACCTTTCCCTGGAGGTTGCTCAAAAGAATCAAAAAAGGCTGACCTTAAAACAGAAAATCACAGAATATGAGCACACACTTTCAGGTATGTATGATGATATAAAACTCCTTGAGCAAGCGCTTGAAAGTAACGAAGCTGATTATCAGAGCATTGATGCCGGACTGAAAGAAAACAACGCTATCATCTCAAAGATACAAACCAGTCGTGAAAAGGCTTTGCAGAAAATTCGCCTGCTTGAACTCGAGCAATCGCAAAAACATATAAAGCGGGAGAATGTTGCAAGCCGTCTGGAAGAACGCTATCACAAATCACTTTCCGAATTCAGGCAGGAATTTGACCGGATGTCGGAAGACTCAGGAATGCTTTCAAAGATGTCGACTTATGAAATGGAAGATGCGCTGTCTGTTTTGAGAAAAAAGATTGCTAATATCGGCGATGTCAATCCTGGCGCCATAAAGGAATATGAACAGCTCAAAGCCCGCTTTGACTTTTTGTCCGGGCAACGCGACGATCTTGTTAAAGCAGTGGACGATCTTCACAAAGTTGTAAGAAAGATAAACAGAATTACACAAGAACGATTTATTAAGACTTTTGATCTGGTCAATGAAAAACTTGATGAAGTGTTTGCCGGTCTTTTTGAAGGAGGTTCGGCAAAGCTCGTTCTAACGCAGCCGGACAGGCCCCTTGAAACAGGCGTAGAGCTCATGATCCATCCACCGGGAAAAAAACTGACCAGATTAAGTCTTCTTTCCGGTGGAGAAAAAGCGCTTTCCGCCATTGCCTTTATCTTTTCTATATTTTTAATTAAGCCTGCATCTTTTTGCCTCATTGACGAAATTGATGCACCACTTGACGAGGCCAATGTTTTTCGCTTTAATGATCTGTTGCAAATCATAGGAAAGAATTCTCAAATTGTCATGATAACTCACAACAAAAGAAGCATGGAATTTGCCGACATGCTCTTTGGTATTACCATGGAAAAAAAGGGGATTTCCAAGATCGTTTCGGTCGACTACTGGACCAATTGCAAAGCGGAGCTAATTATGTCATTTAACTGGTTTAAAAAGAAAAAAGACGAGATCAAAGATAAGCCTCCTGAAAGAGAAGTACCTGATTTGTCTGATTCAGCTCAGCCGGCGGGTTTATTTAACCGCCTGAAAAAAGGTCTTTCCAGAACCCGCGAGATTCTTTCAACAGACGTCAACGAGCTCTTTGCAGGCAAGAGAAAAATGGATGATGATATGCTGGAAGAGCTTGAAGAGCTTCTGATAACCTCGGATATTGGCGTGCAAACCACCATGGATCTTATGCAAAAAATCTCAAAAAAGTCTTCAAGCATCTCAAGCGCTGATCAACTGAAAGGCGCTTTGAAAAAAGAAATCCGCTCGTTTCTTAATGTGCAGGCACCAGCTACCGAAGAGATCACAGCCAAACCATACGTCATAATGGTGATAGGTGTTAACGGGGTAGGAAAGACCACTACCATCGGAAAACTTGCGGCAAGATATACTGCCGGAGGCAAAAAGGTTCTGATTGCTGCTGCTGATACTTTTCGGGCCGCAGCAGTCGAACAGCTCGCAATATGGGCCGACAGAGCAGGTGCGGAAATCGTAAGACACAAGGATAAGGCAGATCCTGCCTCAGTTGCATATGACGGTATTGAAGCTGCATTGGCCAGAAACATTGACATTGTTCTTGTGGATACTGCCGGGAGGCTTCATACAAAGGTAAACCTGATGGAAGAACTAAAAAAGATCAGACGGACTATTTCGAAAAAGCTTTGTGGTGCACCGCACGAAATTCTTCTGATTCTCGATGCTACAACAGGCCAGAATGCTTTGTCTCAGGCCGAATTGTTCCATGATGCGCTTGGAGTTACGGGAATTGCCGTTACAAAGCTTGATGGAACAGCAAAAGGGGGTATTGTAGTCAGCATATGCAACAATTTTAAAATCCCATTGAAGTACATCGGAATTGGTGAAAAAATTGATGACCTGCAGGACTTTGATCCGGTACAGTTTACAGACGCTCTCTTTTAAAATATTTCCACCTCTGCGGTTAAGAAACTATTCAAAATTAATCACGAAAACACGAAATAAGAAGGGGACCCTAAGGTTATATTATGCGCAGACTATTGATCGTTTCAAACAGGCTCCCGATCAGTATTGAAAAGAGGGGGGGCAATTTGCGATATCGCTGGAGCGCCGGGGGCGTGGCCACAGGTTTGGGGTCATTCTATAAATCTTACAATAGCAACATATGGGTAGGGTGGCCTGGAATTGCGTGGGAAGAAGTAAAAGGAAATGAGAAGAACCTTGAAACTAAATTGATGTCTGAGTTTGGCTGTTATCCTGTCCACCTTTCCAGGCGTGATGTGGAAAAATACTATCATGGCTTCAGTAATAAGACTCTCTGGCCTCTTTTCCACTACTTCATCCAGTATGTAGTCTATGATAAAAGCTTTTGGGAGGCATATGTACATGTAAATGGGCTTTTCAGCAAAGCAATTTTCGATATTGCAAAGGAAGATGATATCATCTGGATACACGACTATCATTTGATGCTTCTGCCCAAACTTATAAGGGAGAAATTACCCGATGCAACGATAGGCTTTTTCAATCATATACCGTTCCCCTCTTTTGAGATAGCCCGCTTACTTCCGTGGCGCAAAGAAATTTTAGAAGGGCTCCTGGGAGCAGATGTCATAGGATTTCACACCTACGATTACACGCGTCATTTTTTAAGCAGTGTGCATCGCCTGTTGGGATACGAACACAGCCTTGGCCAGATAGCTGGCGGCGACCGTATAATAAGGGCGGATGCATTTCCAATGGGGATAGACTGCGAGCGATTTTCAAAAGCAACATATGATCCACAGGTGCAAAAGGAGGTGACCAGATTGCGTAAAAAAGTGGGCGGCCGCAGGGTGATTTTATCAGTAGACCGCTTAGATTATACGAAAGGAATTCCTCAGCGTCTGGAAGTTTTTAATGCCTTTTTGCATAGGAACCCGGAGTATAAGGAAAAAGTGGTTTATATCCTGGTAGCTGTCCCCTCACGCACGAATGTGGAGCATTACAGATTGCTGAAAAAAGAGGTAGATGAACTTGTTGGCCGGATCAATGGAAGATACGGGACTGTTGGCTGGACACCTGTTCAGTATCTATACCGGTCTTTACCTTTCCATGCCCTCATCTCCCTTTACAGTGTTGCCGATGTGTGCGTTGTCACGCCTCTTCGAGACGGGATGAATCTCATAGCAAAGGAATACATCGCAACCAGAACAGATGGGAGCGGGGTCTTGATATTAAGTGAGATGGCCGGGGCAGCAGCCGAATTGGGAGAGGCGATCTCAGTTAGCCCTACCAACAGGGAAGAGATGGTTGAGGCTCTGGAAAAGGCTTTGACAATGTCGGACAGGGAACAAATAGAACGCATGATGCCGATGCAAAAACGGATTCAGCGTTATAATGTGATGCGGTGGTCAGAGGATTTTATGGATAAACTGGTTTCCACAAAGAGACTTCAGAAAGAGATGCGCGCAAAGATACTAACCCCGGAAGTAAAAAGGAGGTTGGTTTCTGATTATCTCAGGGCTGAAAGGCGACTTTTGCTCCTGGACTATGATGGAACTCTCAGCCCCTTTTTTGAAAGGCCCGAAGATGCAAAACCTGGAGATGAGCTTTTAAGATTGCTTGAAAGACTTGCCGAAGACCCGAAAAATGAGGTGGTTCTCATAAGTGGTCGGGACAGAGATACTCTGGATGAGTGGTTTGGCGGTTTACCCTTGAGTTTTGTTGCCGAACATGGTGTATGGATTAAGGAGGAAGAGTGGGATATGGTCGAACCCCTGGCAATCGACTGGAAGGAGGAGATACAGCCAATCCTCGAACTGTGCGTGGATAGAACCCCCGGCTCATTTATTGAGGAAAAGGAATTTTCACTTGTCTGGCACTATCGTAAAGCGGATGCCGACTTAGGCGCGATAAGGGCAAGGGAGTTGACGCATGAGCTTGTCAGTCTCACCGCCAACCTCAATCTTCAGGTGTTGGAGGGGAGTAAGGTAGTGGAAGTCAAAAATATTGGCATAAACAAGGGGCGTGCCGCACTTAGGTGGATCAAGAAAGAGAGATGGGGATTCATGCTGGCCATAGGTGATGACACTACAGATGAGGATATATTTGATGTTCTCCCTGAGACAGCTTATTCGATCAGGGTCGGCCTTGCACCCTCTTTGGCTAAGTTTAATCTGGAATCGCCGGGGGGTGTTCTTTTGTTATTGAGAGAATTGACTTTAGGGAGTTGATATAATGGAGAACCTGGAAAATTACAGGAAAATCGTAGGGGATGAGGTAATAGGTGCGATACATAAGAAAGCAAGGAATCTTTATGGAAAGCATATTCTGCACATCAATTCCACCTATCAAGGGGGTGGTGTGGCGGAAATATTAAGCAGCCTTGTGCCTCTTATGAACAATGTTGGAATTGATACCGGTTGGAGAATATTGCATGCTAATCCCGACTTTTTTACAATAACAAAGAAATTTCACAATGCACTTCAGGGAGAACCAATAAACT
Source organism: Desulfobacterales bacterium (assembly GCA_030669465.1). Next base: position 7,140 of record DAOVDN010000034.1, read on the forward strand.
TTACTGAAAGAAAGAAACAATTATATCTCAAAGCGAATGAAAATTTCTCTACATATACTCACATAGACCATGATTGTGTAATTATACATGATCCACAACCCCTTCCTCTCATAGAGTTTCATAAAAAAAGGCAACCCTGGATATGGAGGTGCCACGTAGATTTGTCAGATCCGGATGATGAGGTATGGGAGTTCCTTACTTCATTTATACTCAGATATGACGTAGTCGTCCTTTCTTCTGAAGACTATAAAAAAAGCGATCTTCCCGTGGACCAGAAAATTATCTGGCCGGCTATCGATCCGCTTTCCCCCAAAAATATGGAGATTTCTGAGAAAGATATCTCAAAATATCTCAGAAAGTTTGGAGTGATTACCGATAAACCCCTCATAACCCAGATATCGAGATTCGACAAATGGAAAGATCCAACAGGTGTAATAGAAGTATTTAAGCTCGTTAAAGAGAAGGTCGATTGCCGGCTGGTTTTATGCGGCAATATAGCAACGGACGATCCTGAAGGACAGGAGATATATGAAAGGACAAAAGGAAAGGCGAAAGGGTTAATTGAGAGAGGAGATATAATATTAGTAACTGACCCTGCAAGTTCAAACTTCATGTTTGTAAATGCTCTCCAGCGGGTATCTTCGGTTATAGTACAAAAATCAATAAGGGAGGGTTTTGGACTTACTGTAACCGAGGCTCTATGGAAGGGAACACCTGTTGTAGCTTCAAATGTGGGCGGCATACCGCTTCAGGTAATAGATGGAAAAACGGGCTTTCTGCTGCAATCTCGCGATACGCAAGGATTTGCCGAGAGGATTATAGAAATATTGCGGAATTCTGATCTGGCATGTGAGATGGGAAAAAGCGCCAGAGAACACGTCAGGAAGAATTTTTTAGTGACGAGACTTCTGGCAGATCATTTAGATCTGCTGACGGAGATAATAAAGTAAACAACATGCAGATTCAACTAATTACAAAAAAAGTGCTGCTGGATGCTTAATTATGTTGACATCAAAAATAAGCTGCTGTATGGAGCATTAAAAACAGGGTGTTTATTTGATGTTAACCAAAAATAAAACAGGGAGGGTAACGTATTATGACAAAAGCAGAGCTGGTAGCAAAGATGGCAGATGATGCCGGTATTTCCAAGGTTGCGGCTTCAGCCGCATTAATTTCTTTCATGGACGGTGTAACAAAGGCGCTGAAGAAAAAGGACGGCAAGGTTACTCTGGTCGGGTTTGGCACTTTTTCAAGAGTCCGTCGAAAAGCTCGAAAAGGACGCAATCCCCAAACAGGTGATCCTATTAAAATTAAAGCACGCAATGTGGTAAAATTCAGACCCGGCAAGAAACTCAAGGA
>DAOVDN010000099.1 GCA_030669465.1 Desulfobacterales bacterium
TGAAAATTCCCTTTTTATGATGGGAGACAACAGAGACCATAGTTATGACAGCAGGTTCTGGGGTTTTGTCAATTTAAAAGACGTAAAAGGAAAGGCTTTTATAATCTATTGGTCATGGGACAAGGACAATTTCGGTGTCAGATGGAACAGGATTGGGCAAATTTTAAAATAAAGCGGGTGTAACACTTTTAGCCCCCTTGAAAAAAATTCTGACAGGATAACAAGATAAACAAGATTTTGTTTCAAGGTTAAGTCTCACTTTAGCTATCCAGTAAATCATAAAAAATCATATCCTGAGAAATGAAATACAAAGAATTGACTGAGAAAATCATTGGTTGTGCATACAGAGTTTACAACCAAATGGGTTATGGTTTTTTTAGGTTTAATTATTAATTTTGCTGAACGGAAAGTTGAAATCAAACGTAAGGTAAGGGATTTTGATGAGGATTTACAGGATGTGTTTTGATGTTTTAATCCTGAATATCTTGTTAATCCTGTCAAAAAAGTCTCTTTGAAAGTCATAAACTGTTACAAACAGGCAAATAATGCGGTTTGCAAGAAAAGATATTCTGGATATGGAATCCCTTTCTGTTGATGAGATCACCTTGATTCTGAACACTGCGGAGAGAATGAAGGAGATTTCGGAAAGACCCGTCAAAAAAGTTCCAACTCTAAGGGGCAAAACAGTTGTCCTCTTTTTTTATGAGCCGAGCACACGTACACGCACATCTTTTGATATTGCAGCCAAGAGACTCAGCGCTGACAGCCTCTCGATATCAGGAAATTCCAGCAGCATGGTCAAGGGAGAAACCCTGATAGATACTGCCCGGAATCTTGAGGCCATGAACCCTGATGTAATAGTATTACGGCACTCTTCGGCAGGCGCTCCACATATGCTGGCACGTCTGATGAAATTCTCTATTATCAATGCAGGTGATGGAATGCATGCCCATCCCACCCAATCACTTCTTGATCTTATGACGGTCATAGAAAACAAGGGATCAATCAAGGGCCTGCGTATTGCAATAATCGGCGACATATCCCACAGCAGGGTGGCGAGATCAAATATCATCGGATTCACAAAAATGGGCGCCAAAGTCGTTCTGGCAGGTCCTCTAACCATGATTCCAAAAGGTATTGAAGCGCTTGGGGCCTCTGTTGCCCGCACCGCAGATGATGCTGTTTGCGGCGCAGATGTTATAATGATGCTGAGAATACAAAAGGAGCGGCAAAAGAGCATTTTGTTTCCAACAGAACGTGAGTATTCAAAAGTATATGGTCTGACAAAAGAAAGGGTGGAAAGAGCCGGGGGCGACGTGCTTATAATGCATCCGGGTCCTGTTAATCGTGGTGTTGAAATAGCGCCCGAGGTTGCAGACGGTCCTTATTCCATTATTCTCGATCAGGTAACAAACGGTGTTGCCGTACGCATGGCCATTTTATACCTGGTAACAGGAGGCACACGAAATGCTGACGCTGATTAGAGGCGGAAGGGTCGTTGATCCGGGAAATTTAGACGGTATAATGGATATCCTGATTGAAGATGGAAAGATAGTTGAGATAAAAGCTGAAAGCTCAAAGGTCAAAGCTGAAAGGTCAAAAGTCAAAGTTATTGATGCTTTTGGCAAAATAGTGACACCCGGCCTTATTGATATGCATGTCCATCTTCGGGAGCCGGGACATGAATATAAAGAGACAATAGAAACAGGTTGCCTGGCCGCAGCCTCCGGCGGCTTTACAGCAGTTTGTTGCATGCCAAACACAAACCCTGTAAATGACAACAGCCAGGTTACTGAATATATATTAAAAAAAGCCGGCGCCGCTGATACGGTTCGCGTTTATCCCGTTGCCGCGATAAGCAAAGGGCTTAAAGGAAAAGATCTTTGTGAATACGGAGATCTGAAAGAGGCGGGCGCCATTGCCGTTTCTGACGACGGGCATCCGGTTGCAAACAGCCAGCTTATGCGCAGGGCTCTGGAATACGCTAAAGGATTCAATCTTCCGGTCATTTCCCACTGCGAGGATCTTGATCTTGCAGAATGCGGGACCATGAATGAAGGTGCGGTTGCTACACGAATGGGTTTAGCCGGAATACCCAACGCAGCCGAAAGTATAATAGTTATGCGGGATATCGCTCTCTGTGAATTAACAGGCGCCCGCCTTCATATTGCCCATGTCAGCACAACAGAATCAGTGAGAGCGATAAGAAATGCAAAAAAAAGAGGAGCGCCTGTCACGGCCGAGACAGCGCCACATTATTTCACTCTTACCGAGGATGCAGTTGATAAATACAATACAAATGCGAAGATGAATCCCCCTTTGCGTTCCATGCAGGACAGGGAAGCTGTCCTTGAAGGGCTTGCCGATGGAACCATTGATGTTATCGCTACAGATCATGCACCTCATTCTTCTATTGAAAAAGAAGTGGAATTCGACCTGGCCGCAAACGGCATAATAGGGCTTGAAACCTCGCTTCCTCTGAGCTTGAAACTGGTTGAAAATGGTTTAATCACCATAACAGGCCTTGTTGAAAAGATGTCGACAAACCCCGCTCGTATTCTCGGACTTGATAATAGCTTAAAGCCAGGCAATCCTGCTGATATTACGATCATTGATCCGGATATATCATTTACAGTAGATGCAGATAGCTTTAGATCGCTCAGCCGCAACACCCCCTTTGACGGTTGGAGCATGAAAGGCAAGGCAGTTCTTACCATGGTAGGAGGGAAGGTCGTATTTGAAAGATAATCCTCTGGAGAGAAGACTTCGGTGGTTGATGTTTTTCAGGGTTGTGATTGTAACCCTCCTGCTCGGCATTGCGATCTTTACCCGGATTAAAGAAACAGAATCATCACTGCAGACGGCGCTCGCACCACTATATTCCATCATAGCATTAACCTATCTTCTTTCTTTTGCCTACCTTTTCATTTCAAAGATCATCAAAAACATCAGGCTGAACATATACATACAAAGTCTTTCAGATCTTTTGCTGATAACCGGGCTTGTATATGTAACCGGCGGAATTGAGAGCATCTATTCTGTCTTTTATCCACTGGTCATCATCTATTCAGTACTCTTTCTGGCGGGCAGAGGAGGGTTAATTTCAGCCTCGGTCGGCAGCATATTTTACGGGCTGCTGCTTGATCTGGAATACTATGGTCTTATTCAACCGGTATACCCATGGGGTTATGATTACAACTCCAGCGCGGGTTACGTTTTTTCGAGAATTTTTATCCATATCATATCTTTCTATATTATTGCATTGCTGACAAGTTTTGCTGTCAAACAGGAAAAGAGGGTCAAGGATCTCCTGGCAGAAAAGGAAAGCGCATTTGATCAACTCGACCTGCTGCACAGAAGCATAATCGAATCTGTAGACACGGGGATCTTAACGGTGGATCTCTACAGGAATATAAAATCCTTTAACAGAGGGGCTGAAGAGATTACCGGTTTTTTGCGTTCCGAAATTATAAATAAAAAGATCGATGATGTCTTCCCTGTTCTTTCAAGGATGCTCAATAAAGAAGGCCGATGGAAACCGGGAAACAGATTTGAAGCTGTGGATTCGGGAAAGATAATGGGCTGTTCTGTTTCGTCCCTTGTTGACGGCAATAGAGAAAAAATCGGCAATATTCTGATCTTTCAGGATTTAACGGTTATTAAAGAAATGGAACGTCAGATCGAAAAAAACAAAAGACTTGCCTTTGTTGGTGAAATGGCGGCAGGTCTCGCCCATGAAATAAGAAATCCTCTTGCATCAATCAGCGGGCCGATTCAGATGTTAAGCAAAGATATTAGACTGGACGAAACAGATAGAAAGCTCATGCAGATCATACTGAGAGGAAAGGACCGGCTTGAAGGCTTTGTTAAAGACTTCCTTCTTCTGGCACGGCCGAAACAGTCTGAGCGGAGGGATATTAACATTGAAGTCATTATAGATGATCTCCTCGAATCTCTTCGCTTTAGTCCTGAATGGCGTGAAGATATTGAAGTAATCAAGAACTTGTGCAATCAAACCCGTATATATGGAAACAAGGCGGAAATAAGGCAGGTGATCTGGAATCTGATTTCAAATGCCGTCCAGGCGATGCCCGAGGGGGGCAGACTGAAAATAGAAACCACCCCTAATCCCCCTTTAGTAAAGGGAAAGTCCCCCCCAATTCCGCCTTTAGTAAAGGGACCCACCTCTTCAATTCCCCCTTTAGTAAAGGGACCCACCCCTTCAATTCCCCCTTTAGTAAAGGGGGGTAAGGGGGGATTTCCAGATAGAAAAAAATATCTTGAGATACGGATAAGCGATAACGGCTGCGGAATTGAAGAAAAAAGTCAGGACAGTCTGTTTGAACCTTTTTACACAACAAAGGAAAACGGCACAGGCCTTGGACTGGCAATTGTAAACAGGATTGTGGAGAGCCACATGGGGAAGATCAGAATCGAAAGCAAACCAGGGAAAGGAACGGATTGTATAGTTTTGCTGCCGCAACAGGAGGCCTCAGATGGCGAAGATTCTCGTTGTTGATGATGATCAGGGTATGAGAGAATTTCTCGAGATCCTGCTTACAAGAGAAGGATATGAAGTTACCTCTGCTTCCGGAGGCAAAGAGGCGTTAGGCCTCTGCAAAAGGCATAAATTTGACCTGGCCATTACTGATCTGAAGATGCCTAAAATTGATGGAATCGATGTTTTGAAAAGTATCAAGGAGATTTCACCGGAAACGATGGTCATATTAATCACAGCTTACGCTTCCGGGGAAACAGCGGTTGCCGCGATGAAAGAAGGAGCACATGACTATCTTGAGAAGAATTTTGATGTTGAAGACCTCAAGGCTGTGATAAAGGATGCGCTCAGCAAGAAGGGTATCAAAAAGGAAGATGCTGTTTTCATGAAGGATGCGGAAGATGCTCTTTCCTTCGGAAATATGATCGGAAAAAGCAAGGGGATGTTAAAGGTCTATTCACTTGTTAAAAAAGTGGCGGATACTCCCGCCAACGTTCTAATTACCGGTGAAAGCGGCACAGGTAAAGAGCTGGTCGCCGGGGCCATCCATGAAAACAGTTCCAGAAAAGATAAGCCCTTTGTCGTTATAAACTGCGGGGGTATACCGGAAAACCTCCTGGAAAGTGAACTGTTCGGTTATATGAAGGGGTCATTCAGCGGAGCCTATGCGGACAAACCCGGCCTTTTTGAGGTTGCCCACGAGGGAACGATCTTTCTTGACGAGATCGGTGAATTGCCCCAGTTTCTTCAGGTCAAACTCCTCCGGGTAGTTCAGGAAAAAACCTTCAGAAGGATAGGTAGCACAGAGGATATCAAGGTAGATGCAAGAATCATATCCGCCACAAATCAGGATCTGGAGCAAAAAGTTAAAGATGGCGGTTTCAGAGAAGATCTCTATTACAGGCTCAACGTAATTCCTGTAAAGATTCCGCCTTTAAGG
>DAOVDN010000146.1 GCA_030669465.1 Desulfobacterales bacterium
TTTGAAGAAAAGGAACATCCGATTGCGCAGGGCAATGCTCCTATTGATAAAAAAGGGAAATATATTAATCCACTGGTAACATCACGTGTGGCGGGTGAATTTATGATGATTAAACGGGAAGATATTGAGTTGATGGATATCTCTCCCAATCAGTTAGTAAGTGTATCTGCATCCCTTATTCCTTTTTTGGAAAATGATGATGCAAACAGAGCGTTAATGGGGTCAAACATGCAGCGCCAGGCAGTGCCTTTAATTGTTGCCCAGGCTCCTTTGGTGGGTACAGGAATTGAAGGGGTAGCTGCAAAGGATTCAGGTGTAACAATAGTTGCCAGGCGGGATGGCATAGTTGTTGACGTGGATGCTTTCCGCATAGTTGTAAGGCATGATTGTTTCAGTTCCTCTGACAACGGTTGTCGAAAGCCCGTGACGATTTATAATCTTTCAAAATTTGTACGTTCGAATCAGAATACATGCTTTAATCACCGGCCGATTGTCAGAAAAGGTCAAAAAATAAAAGCCGGAGAGATAATTGCAGACGGACCAGCAACAGATAAAGGTGAACTCGCGCTTGGCAGGAATGTAACAGTGGCTTTTATGCCATGGGGCGGTTATAATTTTGAGGATTCCATCCTTGTTAATGAAAGACTTGTAATGGATGGAATATATACATCGATTCACATTGAAGAATTTGAAGTTGTATCCAGGGATACCAAGCTTGGAAAAGAGGATATTACACGCGATATCCCTAATGTTGGAGACGAAGCGCTGAAGAACCTGGATGAAAGCGGTATCATAAGGCTTGGCGCCGGAGTCTGCCAGGGTGACATTCTGGTGGGTAAAATTACTCCAAAGGGTGAATCTCAACTTTCTCCTGAAGAAAAGCTGTTGCGTGCCATATTTGGCGAAAAAGCCGGAGATGTTAAGGATACCTCTCTCAGGATGCCGCCAGGAGTCGAAGGAATAGTTATTGATGCCAAAGTATTTTCGAGGCGTGGGACTGAAAAGGATGAACGTGCATTCATGATCGAAGATATGGAAATAGCCGCCCTTAAAAGAGATAGAGATGATGAACTTAGAGTAATTGATGATGTAGTTCGCGATCATCTTGAAAAATTACTGGCAGGCCGGACATGTTTGTCACAATTGAAGAAGAATAAAAAGGTATTGATTGCAAAGAATTCAAAGATAACTTCAGACATGCTTGCAGGGATACCAGTGGCTCATCTTGAAAGCATCGTTTTAAAGGACACAAAATGCACCGAGCAGGTACATGATGTTCTGGAGATGTATAGACATCAGCGTGAACTTTGCAGGGAGGCTTTTGAAAAGCGGATCGCCAGGTTTGAAAAAGGTGATGATCTTCTTCCTGGAGTTATTAAGATGGTCAAAGTTTATGTGGCTGTAAAACGGAAGCTTTCGGTCGGTGACAAGATGGCGGGTCGCCACGGCAACAAGGGGGTTGTCTCTAAAACTCTTCCTCAGGAAGACGCTCCTTATTTTAGCGATGGGACTACTGTTGATATGGTGCTTAATCCGTTGGGAGTCCCTTCCAGAATGAATGTTGGGCAGATCCTGGAGATTCACCTCGGTTATGCTGCGCAAGGTCTTGGCGATCAAATCAACAAGTTGGTTGAGGAACAAAAAATCAAAGCCCTTAGAGAAAAAATGAAACGGATATTCTCGGCCCAGACAGAATCAGAGATAATTGACAGCTTTTCCAATAAGGAACTATGCCTTTTTGCAGAAAATTATAAACAGGGCGTTCACATGGCAACATCGGTTTTTGACGGTGCAAACGAGGATGAAATCAAGGCTCTTTTGAATGAGGCCGGACTGAGCACATCCGGTCAGGTTACGTTGTACGATGGCCGTACAGGTAAGCCTTTTAATGGAAAAATTACTGTTGGCGCAATGTATATGTTGAAACTTTATCATCTTGTTGATGACAAGATGCATGCAAGATCCATCGGGCCTTATTCGCTTGTAACCCAGCAGCCTCTGGGAGGAAAGGCACAGTTTGGAGGACAGCGACTTGGTGAAATGGAGGTTTGGGCAATGGAGGCTTATGGAGCCGCTTATGCGTTGCAGGAGTTTTTAACGGTCAAGTCTGATGACATGGCAGGGAGAACACGCATGTATGAAAAGATTGTAAAAGGTCAAAACATACTGGAACCCGGCCTGCCTGAGTCTTTCAAGGTTTTGACAAAAGAGTTGCAGAGTTTGGGTCTGGATGTAGCCCTTATCGAAGAAAAGGAGTAAAACAGAATAATCAGGAAATATAAAATGGAAACTCTATACGATTTTTTTGCTAAGCCTGTTAATCCAAAACATTATTCAGGTGTTCGGATTGGGCTAGCATCGCCGGAGCAGATTCTAAAATGGTCGCACGGAGAGATTAAAAAGCCGGAGACAGTTAATTATCGTACATTTAAACCGGAACGAGACGGTCTTTTCTGCGCAAAGATTTTTGGCCCCACCAAAGACTATGAATGTAACTGCGGCAAGTACAAACGCATGAAACACAGGGGGGTTATTTGTGAAAAGTGCGGAGTAGAGGTTATTCAGTCCAAGGTGCGAAGAGAGCGTATGGCACATATCAAACTTGCCACCCCTTGCGCACATATATGGTTTTTAAAAAGTCTTCCAAGCAAAATCGGCAATATGCTGGATCTTACCCTTAAACATATTGAAAAGGTTCTTTATTTTGACAACTATATTGTTATTGATCCAAAGGATACAGCTTTAACCCGTGGCCAGCTTTTGTCTGAAGATAAATATAATGAAGCTCTTGAGACTTATGAGGGAAAATTTGAGGCAGGAATAGGGGCTGAGGCTATAAAGGAACTTCTGGAAAGAGTAAATCTTGATGAAGAATATAAGAAACTGAGGGAAGATATTCGTGCCACGAAGTCGGTGACAAAGCGTCAAAAACTCGCCAAACGGATCAAGGTAATCGATGCATTCATAAGGTCAGGACTGAAGCCTGGTTGGATGATAATGGATGTTATTCCAGTTCTTCCACCTGATTTGCGCCCACTGGTTCCTCTTGAGGGTGGTAGATTTGCCACATCCGATCTAAATGACCTTTATCGCAGGGTTATTAACCGAAATAATCGTTTAAAACGCCTGATAGACTTAAATGCCCCGGATATTATTATTCGAAATGAAAAAAGGATGCTTCAGGAATCGGTTGATGTCCTGTTTGATAACGGCCGGCACGGCAGAGTTATTACAGGAACCAACAAACGGCCGTTGAAATCTCTTAGCGATACTTTAAAGGGAAAGCATGGCCGTTTTCGCCAGAATTTGCTTGGGTAGTGAGTAGCTTATTCCGGCCGTACGGTTATAACAGTTGGGCCGGGTCTCAGGCTTCACCAGTGCGGCCTGCCAAAGAAGATGGCGCTCGAGTTATTCAAGCCTTTTGTTTATTGTCGCCTTGAGCAGAAAGGGCTTGTTTCCACGGTAAAGAGCGCCAAGAAGATGGTAGAACGCGAGATTCCGGAAGTTTGGGATACCTTAGATGAGGTGGTTAAGGAGTATCCGGTTATGCTTAACCGTGCTCCTACGCTTCATCGGTTGGGTATTCAGGCTTTTGAGCCTATCCTGATTGAAGGTAAGGCCCTTCAGTTGCATCCCCTGGTTTGCACTGCATTTAATGCCGACTTTGATGGCGATCAGATGGCTGTTCATGTGCCTCTTTCTGTAGAAGCCCAGATAGAGGCCAGAGTTTTAATGCTGTCCAGTAATAATATTCTTTCCCCTGCAAGTGGAAGTCCGATTATTGTTCCAAGCCAGGACATTGTTTTAGGCATCTATTATATGACAAGAGAGATAGAGGGAGTTAAAGGGGAAGGCAAAATTTTTGCCAGTCATGAGGAGGTCAGGTCTGCGTATGATTCAAAAGCGGTTGGTCTCCATGCGAGGATTGTTGTTCGGATAGAAGGGGAAAGGGTAGATACAACGGCGGGACGTATCCTTTTGTGGGAAATCATGCCTCATGATAACATTTTGTCGATAAGGCATATCATGGTTTCTTCCGAGGATGAAATAGAGCTTGTGCTTAAAAAGATAAAGTCAGGGGCTGTTTTTGTGGATATGGTGAATAAGTATTCTCAGAGCCTTGACAAGGAAAATAATGGGATTCTCGGCTTACTTGCAAAGGATGAGTTTAAGAGGATATTTGATATAAAAGAGGCTGAGATTGACGCG
>DAOVDN010000016.1 GCA_030669465.1 Desulfobacterales bacterium
AAAACAGATCGGTTTGCGATACATCGGCAAACCGACTTTTATAAACCATTCCGCTCAAGGGCAGCATCAAGGTTTGAAGTAAAATTGAATTCTTTTTTCCTAATTCGGTCAAAATATAGTTCATAATCCAGTGGAGACAAAAAATTAAAATAATACGTCGAATCGATTTGGAATTTATTAAGCGTATTAAAATGACTTTTGCCGGCCTTGTATTTGGCCTTGTTTTCATCGGAGGGTTGAATGATTTCTTCATCGCCTTTTATTTCGACAACCAGTATTATCTTATCGATTTTTATAAAAAAATCAGGGTTAAACCCACCACGCTTTCGATGTTCTCCTTTTTTCCATGCATATTCAATCGGATAAAAATCCTGATCTGTCGATTTAATCCAGGCATCAAGGACTTTGCTGTTTTCAATTTTGATTAACTCTCTTACAAACAATCGTTCCGGTTTATGGTCGGCAAGAACAACATTTAGTGGTGTTTTGAAGTTGAAGCAGTTATCAATCATCTGCATTGAAGAGCGAGGCAGGGATTCGTCTTCTTCAACTTCCTGCAAGATGGCAAGGACCTCTTCATTGCTGTATTTTTTTGTATTTTCGTCCCCAAAAACCGTTGTTTCGCCACGCCGAATAGAAGATAGGCCAACACTATTTTTGTTTCTGTCCTTCGTGTTTATTGGCTCTATTTTTTGAGGTGTCATTTTGTAACGGACAACCTTTGCTCCAGGACGTTGTATTACGCCAAAGGCCTGCAATATTTTCTGCCTGTTCTGATCGCTTACAACATCTTTTTTTACTCCTATTCTTTTTAAGGATTCTCTTATAAGCTTGTACAAGAATTCTTTAGAATACTTATCCGCATAATTTGTCGGATTATCCGTGTCTTCAGTTTCCAAATCAATGGACTGAAATTTGTTATGCAGTTGTTCAATGATATCCTCAATCGGAAACATTTTATACTGAACTTTTGTCTTTTTGGTCCGTTCATCCCCGGTAACGGCACGAACATATTCCGTTGATTTCTCAAGCGCCGGTGACTGGCTTATTAAAGTAATAAAGCCTTTCTTAAATTCATATTCTTTTTCCTGTTTATATTCCTCTGTTTCGTCAAGTCGATCATAGTCAATATTGTGAATAGTAAAGTTATAATTAGGTTCCTTTGCAACTGGGTATGAATAAATACGTTTTTCGATCTCAAGGACTTCATCAACAAGATGTTTGATTCTGCCTGACCAGCGGTCATGGTTAAATACAGTCACAACCGGTCTTTCACCAGCATATGCTTCGGGTATACGCAGACCACGGCCAAGGACTTGTGCAATCAGGAGCTTGCTGTTAAATGCTCTTTCTTCATGAGGAACAATCTGGAATACATTTTTTACATCCCAGCCCTCGGTCAGCATGCTGACCGAGGTTATCCATTCGACGGGCGAATCGGAACGGTCAACATCTCTTAATTTTCTTACATTTTCTTTATGCTTGGGTGAAGATGTAACCGGCAGAACTTTGTTGGCAGCATCTTCTTTGGGAATGTTTTCTATTTCAGAGATACGATTTATCAAATCTTCTGTGAGCTTGTTGCATGCGCGAATATCTTTGGTTACAAGAATAGTCAGGGGTTTTACCAATCGGTATTTCGTGTTTTTATTCTCAATATGATTGTCGTAAATTTTTTGAAATTTTTCGTCTTGGCCTACGGATGTATCCTGGGAAACATAATCGATTGTCTTTACAAAACCTTCTTCGATAGCCTGGCGAAGGGAGTAGCGACATATAACATCCACAAAATACTCGTCCTTGATATAACAGGTGCCCGAAAGCCCAACTATGTATTTGAATCCAAATTCATCATCAAGCAAAAATTCCTTCCATTTCTTAAAATCTTTCCCTGTCTGGTTGTAAACATGATGGGTCTCATCGTTGATGACAAGGGTTCGCTCGCCTTTCCCTGCCAGGCTATCCCGAATGGAAGATTTGACGTGTTCATAAAGGGCATGACAGTTTTCCACACAGATCGCACCTGTTGTAATACTTTCAGTAGCATTGATAATATGCGGATTTTTTATTTTTGAATTATTGGGTAACAAACTTCGCAGAGTATCATCACTAGAAAAACGTTTAAACTTCTCCATCAACCCCGATTCAATGGTGGTGGAAGGACATACTACCAGGGCATTATCCACAGCGCCTTCTGCCAGCATAATACGGGCAACTCCGTAAATCACCCAGCTTTTACCGGTGCCGGTGGCCAGGTCAATGGAGCACGAAAGCTTATCCGGCATTTGGAGATGCTGTTTAAATTCATGAAAAGAACCACATAAGTCTTTGAGCTTGATATTTTTATTAAAATTTTCCTCGGCCAGATCTCTCAGATTATGATATTGACCGCCCAGAAAATACCTGAGTGTGTTTCGGATCGCCGTTTTCTGGTATTCCCTGTCCACGCATAGCGCATCCAGGAAAGGCTCATATTTGTCGAGGTCGAAAATTTCCGGGTTTATATTTTTCTTAACCTGCAAAACCAGATCCTGATTCAGCAGACGCACTTGATCAGGCATTTATTTTTTTCCTCTTTTCACGCCGCTTAAAATCGTTCACCGTTTTGATTTCGCGGTATTCATTGCCGTAAATATCAAGGTAAATGATCATGATTTTGTCTTTAAAAGATTCAACCGGCAAATGGACTTCCCAGTTATTTTTCTCAATCTCCGAGGCATACAAAACTTTTTGCAGATTGAACGTATCTCCATTGTAATCAAAATCAACCATTATCATAGATAAAGACTCTCGATTGGGAATTTGGCTGGCGCCTTTCAGCATGGCTTCGCTTTTAAATGTTTTGATTTTAATGGAAGCCATATCAGAAGACTTGTCTCCCGCTTTCTTTATTTGATAGACACATTCCACTTTTGGCGGACGGATAAAATCAAATCCAACAGCATCAACGGTGTCATTGACCTGAGTCTCATCAATGGGTTGTTTGATTGCTTCAAAATCCCGGTTGTGCAGTTCGTTGATAATGGAATATGGAATGCGAAGGATATAATAGCGGGTAGAACCCTTATCAAGGTAATCTTCAAGGAACATGACCCTTGCTGCAGGGGCAATAATGAAAAACTCCCTGCTGACTTTAGAGCCTATCATGGAATGCAGGTCTTCAATAAAACCGTAATCCAAAACTATATCCTGGTCCTTCAAATGATTGAACACCAAGACATCGGAGCGCCCCCTATAACCGTCCAATTGGATTCCTGATAGCTTATGTTTCTGATCGCGGCAGTTAAACAACATCAGTGCAAACTTACGCCATTCCTCCCAGGGAAGTTCCTTTAATTGCTTGAAGTCATATAAACCGGCAGTGTAAAGTATAAACGGTTTTGGCTCTAATGATTTTCCTTTGTTGCCGATTTTTTGTTTCAGATTAAGTAAGCGCTTTTGGATGGTGTAAATGGCTAATTTGCCGCAATCGATGCCGATCCATCTGCGGCCTAATTTTTCTGCGACAGCTAATGTAGTTCCTGAACCCACAAAAGCATCAAGAATTAAATCATCTGTTTTTGTGGCAGATTTAATTACCCATTCTAAAACCTTTTCAGGTTTTTGCGTAGGATAATCTATCCTTTCATGTGCAGTTGCACCGATATAAGGTAAATTCCAAACATCATCCACTTTTTCGTCATAAATTGTGATCTTTTGTGTTTTACCATTTTCATCTTTGATATTTTGAATTCTACCAAGTTTTTTATCCCAGCCTTTTTTTAGTAGCTTTTTAGGGTTATCGAGTTTATATGTTATCGGATAAAAATCATACGAAGAAGATTTTGAGTAAAGAAGTAATCTATCAGAATTCTTTGTAAATCTATTCATATTTCTCATCTGAAATTTTACATATTTCCATACAATTTCATTAAGAAAATTTGATTCGCCAAAAACTTCATCCATAATTAACTTAACATAATGAGACTTTTTTTGGTCTAAATGGATACAAAAAAGACCATTATCAGATAGTAGCTCTCTTAAAAAAATTAATCTTTTTCTTAAGAATTCAATAAACTGAGCCCCCGCAATCTTATCCTGATATGCTTTCTGATCCCGACTTCCCCGAAATTCCTGTTTTGTAGCAAACGGCGGATCAATATAAATCAACTTCACCTGTCCTTGAACATCGGAATCATCCATCAATGCCTTCATTATCTGAAGATTGTCGCCAAAGATAAGTTTATTGGTCCACCCGTTCCCGTTTTTTCCGAAAGTTTTCACAGGCTGTAACGGTACTGCCATTGTATCAGCCAAAATATCCTCTTCACGTTCTTTGCCGGCATAAACCAGCTCATATTCTTTCTTTTCCGGCGGGAAAAGAACATGTTTGTAGTCAATGGGCAATTCCTCCCCCGATTCAAGAAGGTGTATGATTCTTTCTCTGTCTTTCTCTGATACCTTTGGCATTTATTGTACTCCTGATTTCAAAGCCTGCTTATGGACAACATTTCAAATTCTTCAATCAAGCCCGCGTCTGCAAAACTAAAGTATTGATCATCACCGATAATAATATGATCAAAAACCCGAATTGTCATGGCGCTGGATGCAATTACCAGATCCCGGGTAAGTATTTTATCCTGTTCACTCGGTTCTACGGAACCCGAAGGATGATTATGCACAACAATCATTGCCGGTGCATGGTATTGAATCGCAAACTGAAGGATATCTCTGATATATGGGTTCGCTTTATCAACGCTACCTTGGTCAATATCAATGACATTTGTAATAGCATTCTGTCTGTCAAGCAAAAGAAGCTTGAAACACTCTTTTTTCAGATCTCTCATCAACGGCATCAAAAAACCCGCAACACCTGAAGAAGATTTTACCGACCCTGTAAGTGCCTTTTCTTCACTGATCATTCTTCGGCCCAACTCAATCGCTGCTTTGATCTGGGCAATTTTAGCATCTTTCAGACCAAGTATTTTCTTGAATTCAGAAACATCGACGCCACTCATAGAACGTAAAGATTTGAACTTATGGAGCAGTTCCCTGCCGATATCAACAGCACTGCGGCCGGGCCTTCCCGTTCTTATAAGAATTGCCAGAAGCTCCGCATTACTCAATGCGTGTTCACCATATTTCAGCAATTTCTCCCTTGGGCGATCTTCTTCTGCCCAATTACGAATTGAAACAGGATATTTTTTACTCTTCTTTTTCATTTATTATCATGAGATTGCGCAAGTCGTCACGATGGACCTTGACCGGATCAAACAAAGTACCCTGCACCATAGCGCGGAAGGCAGGTTCATCCACAGTCTCGATTTTCTGAAGCGGCATAGCGCACCCAGCAATGTCCACCATCCGCCTGTTGCCGTACTCATCATACTTCCCTTCCCAGATCAACTCCGTCTTCATATGCGAAAAAGGATGCGGATTGTCCAGTCCCCATCGTATGTTGTTATTCATAAAGTTTCTCCGTCCTTGAGGCCTTTTTACAACCAGCCTTAAATTCTTTCTTCCGATGCCTAGCAATATTCGTTCTTCCCGATGATATCACTTTGTTCATTTATGTTACTCTTCTTCGCTTTCGTTCTTCTGCTTTAGCATTTTTTGATATTTCTCCAGTTCTTTGTGCCTGCCAGGGAATGTTTCCATTAGGATCAGAATGTCATCTTCCCCGGCAGAAAACGCATCGGTACTCAATTGGTTCAACTGGGCTTCACCGCCAATATCATGTAACCAGTTTGATAGACGACGCTTCATGTCAAGGGAAGATGTCTTGAAGAAGGCATCAAACAGTGATTTTGCAAGAAGACTCTTTTCCGATGCAGTTTCAAACATTGCATTCATCTCACCAATAGATTCAATGATAGTATTTTGAGTCTTGGGAATAGAATCATAAGCAAAAAGTGCGGGAATAGTATCCAGAAAGAATTCTTTCCCAAGTTTTTTGCCAACATTTACAGCCTGGCTCCACAGTCTATCCTTATGATCATCGTTAATCCCATTATCTTCAAAACAAACACGCAGTACTTCATTACAAATATCTGCACTCATACTTTCCAACCATATTGTCAACGCTTTATCTGGTTCGTCTTCCGGACCAATCATGCTGTTTGCCAAAATGAGTGAGGTTGTCTGCTGCAGTTGCTCGCTGGATAGATACATCGCAATATGTTTCCATGTCGATTGGAGGTCTGAAAAGGCAGACTCGTCATCAGACTTGATGCTTTCCATCAGTCCTGCAATATTTGTCAACTCTGGAAACTCTTCAAAAGATTTCAGAACCTTTGCGGCCTCCTCCCTGTGATATGGCCAAAGATCACACGCCAGTTTTAAAAAGCGTACAACATTCCCATCCGCAGGAACTGCCTCACGGGATATTAGCTCGACCAACGAAAGTAATATCCCATCCATATCCTGCTGCGCTGGGTTGCTGGTTGCAACCGACAAGCCGTTGTTGAAAATCGTAGGCATGTTGAGGCCGGGGAGCTTTTGAGGCCAATACTCAGCAATTGTCTTGTGGAGCCAGGCAAGCCAAGGGGATTGTGATTGGGCATGATCAAACAACTGCTGGAGATTGCCGCCAACACTATCGGGCACATTAAATTTTAGCATCGTTACCATTGTTTGGAAGACCATTTTTACAAAAATATCGAATTCATTTTGTTTATTTTGCAGCATTTGGTATGCATGTTTGATATGACCTTGAATTTCATCCATATCATAGCTGGCGGGCATTAGATCCCCGAAGAAACAGGCATATTTTTGCGAAACCATGTCGTTCACATCAGGCTGAGACAGAAGATTATTGAGCGCCTCCTGGACTTGCTGCCGTTCTGTTTTATTCAAGAGATCATGGAAGTTTTTTGCCAACCACGATATCCCTAAATCCGGAAGTTCTGTGAAAAGATTGGAGATCATATTCGTAATGACTTCTTGTGCTCCCTTTCTGTGCTCTTTCACAAGAATAGTGAGGATATCAATAGAGTAAGATGCAGTAACTTCATCAATAGAATAAGCTGAGCCTAAGTCCGTAAGGCTCTTCAAGGCAGGCTCTTTAAGATCGTTTGCACGAGTAGAAACTATCTGCAACAAAATTTTCGCGCCTTCTTCCCACTCTTCGATTCCCCATTTGTCTTCCTCTTGAATATCCTTTAAAAGACGTTTGGAAAGAGATTCTGCAAATGAGGATATATGTAGCCCGCCGGCACCGGCTTTGTGACGGTTCGCGTAATTCCATGCAAAAGCGATAGCTTCGCCATTATTGACTGATACCATACGGGTTAGTTGCTCCCACATTATTGGCCGGTCATCCTCCCCAGCCTCCCATAGCCGGTTGAAGACAATATTGCACCTTTGAAGTCCGGCAGGTAAATCGATTTCAGTTGTTCGACTATTCTCAAACTCACCAATAAATAGATCCGTGTATTTGCTCCCGAGTTCAGGAAGCAGGATATCCTGATATTCCTGCATCGATTGTTCAAGAAAATCATATGGGAGAGTTGTTGACTCTTTCTCCAGAGCGATTGAGCGTGTTAATAACCAGTTACAGAGTGCCTTTTGCGAATCGGATGGAAGTCCATGTTTATCCCAAACCGAAAGAGCCATGGAGGCTATTGTTTCAGCCATCTGTTTTGCCTCATCAAGTGAAGGAGGCTGCATTGTCTGCAAGAACAGAGAAAAACCTTGTTTTTCGTCAAACGCATCTTTGATGAGTAAGCTTACAATGTGCTTTTGGTAATCTTGATGAACTTTATCCAAAAGGGTAGCGATTGCAGGAACTCCGATCCGCGACCTGAAGTCACGTGTTAGCTCAAGTTGCCGACATAGCGGATGCAGCAATTGATGCTGGTATCCTTCCGGAATTCGCTTGGATATGGTAGAAACCACAAACGTTGCATTATTTCTTCTGGATTCAGATTCTCCTTCAAGGTCTTCAATAATATTTACCATTAACCGCGCGTCATCTTCCTTGATTGGCTCATTATCTTTGTCACGCCCGAGTTCCTGCAGAAGCCCTGTCGTATCTCCCGATACTAACGCACTGTGAATTTGTGTTGCTCGCCCACCGAACTTGCGTGTAACCGGATCTTGTGCTAGCTGAAGAAATGGCTGTATTGAATCAGGCCAACGAATGCCCCTCAAACTCCCAAGGTATCGGCGTAGTGAGTTATGATCGGGAAGCAATTCGCTGTCTTTACAGTATTTCGACAGGAGGTATTTAGGCTTTGGCGGAAGGTCGTCAAATCGTCTAATATTTTGGACAAAGACTTCTGTAAAAAATCTTATCAGATCCGGTTCTTCTTGCAGGTCATAGTAAAAATATGGAAAATCGACCTTTAAAGCGCAAAGCACCGCCAGGGTCGTGGGATGTTTTGTTATTGCACCCTCAAGCAATCCACCGGGACGTTGAGTGCCGGAACCTTCAAACTCACGCTTTATCGCCAGCCACCAGGCCTGTATAAAAGTGTTGATTATCTGAAGAGCATTGCGCGGACTTGACACATCGACATGAATCATACGGTCGACTACATCGGCAATTTTCCCCCCATTATCCTTTATTTCTTTAAGGACATCCTGCGCTGACTTTTTAAGATGATGATGAGCAAAATTACGCATGTCTTGCTTGGGGAAAGTCGGGATTTCCAAACGGAACTGGAAAATGCGGTCCAGATATTTTCGAGCATCATTTCTGGTTATAACCGCACCTGGGAGGTCGGAATTTCTGTGGCGGCCTTTGAGTGCTTCAGCGATTCTGTTCTC
This sequence comes from Desulfobacterales bacterium, assembly GCA_030669465.1. The sequence goes on from DAOVDN010000016.1 coordinate 8,749, forward strand.
GTCGCAAGAAATCACAAATACGATGCCAAAATCAGGTGGCAAAATGCTTTTAGGGAGTTCCATAAATGTGCGGATAGCATCGATACCATCAACCATTTCATGAGCAGATAGCCGGTCTAAATCATCCACAAAAATAACGAGTCGTTCAAATTTCTTGTGCTTGCGTTTGAATAGGCCGATCTGCTTAACGAGCAACTCCTCATATTCTTCAGAAGACGTTTTCGGCATTTCGATACGTGTTGCCTTAGAGTACCTTGCGATTGAAAACATGCCCCCCAAATATTTTGTGACAAGGGCTCCCGCAAACGAGAAGGCAAAGGCAATAATGCCGATTGCTTTATCATCCTTAACACCAAGCACCCGAGAGGTTACAAGCACTGTTAGCGAAAGAATAACAAAGAAGGCACTTACCGGAATAAGATTCCATACGACTTTTTCATAGACTGTAAGCCAAATATCTTTCCAGGGTTCAGGGGATAAAAAATCCCTTCTGATTTGGCTGTAGAGTTCGTCTTTAAGCGTTTGTTCATTACCTTCGAGTTCCAAGAATACATGTCGCAGTAATGCGCGTTTAATATCGCTGCTCCCACCATATCGCCAAGCGTTGAAGGTGATGGCCTTAATTCGCTGATTTCGCATCCTCTTCTGAGCATCCGTCTGTGCATCATCAGCCAGGTCAGTTAGATAGAGTAATTTGATTGTGCTCTTGCCTGTTCCCCAAGAACCGAGCAGACCAATACTAAAAGGAGGATAATTATGTTCAGATTCGATCAAGCTCCGTAAAGCATCTGCAAAATCCTGGTGCCCGAAAGCATCAGCAGTTTTCGATGCAATCTCCCGATCCAAGATACTCGGCATAAGATCTGATTTTGCCATACCTACACCACCTTTCGTTGGACTCCTTGTTTGTTTCGTATCCACTCTTCTACTTGTGGATCACGCATATCGTGAAACCGGAACGTTGGTTCTAAAACACTACATTGTCAGAGCCAGTCTCATATCTCGATTTGTACTCGGTGCTTATCGAGTAGTGAACCTCTACTACCATGTGTTCTTGCAACCACTGGCATATCATCCCACGTTCTACCATCCAACAAACGCCATCCGCCTTATTCTTGTTAATCCCCAATAGGCGAAGGAAAAATACGCTGGTGAAAAATTGACATTTTTGACAAGTCAGAATGACATCAAACAATATAATACCAAAGTGTTAAGGATAGAAATATCAACATTTCACCTGTGCCTCCAAGATCTACACCTATTTGTATCAAGGAAGATTTATTAGGTCTTCTCTAAGTTCACCGAACATAGTGTCGGTTTCAAGAAAACCCTTCAGAAGCCATTCCAGCCATTCATCAAAAAGTAAAAGTGCATCGGCACTAAGACAATAGTCTAAAAGCTCCATCGAGTCTTCACTACGGCCAACCGGCTGCAGGTGATCCAATCTCATGACCGATTCTTCAGTACTTCCATTGATTGGTAAGAGATCCCACATATACTGCGGATATTCACACCGTCGGATTCTTTTTACAAATTCCGGCTTAAAACCAGACCTTTTTCCACCTTCATCAGCGCCGTAATACGGAGCAACTATTATGGTACGCGATGTCTGCCATTTAGCTTTTCCTGCTGTCAAAATCTTGCTGATTTTAGCTCCACCACTGCAAACAATAAGGCCTGGGCGTTTTTTGGCTCTATATACAGCCCTTACTTCTTTTTTGTATTGAGGCAATGCTGCAACAGGGAGTTGTGGGTATCGTATCAAACTTCGTATATCAATGGGGGCAATTTTTACAAGGGCAGTATTATGCTCTGTGGCTTCATTCCTTCCGATAGGAATAAGAGTGAAAGGAGTTTGATCAACGTGAGGGGCAAAAAATTTAACTAACCGGCCTCGTTTATAATCCCGGTTACTATCCTTTTCCCACCAGGGAGTTGGAGATAGTACACCTTGAATTGAATCATCCGGGTACATCTGGATCAAACCTTGCTTTTGATTTCCAAACACTATCAGCTATAATAAGAGTCCCTTCTAAAGTTTCTATTGGCTCTCCGGCAAGTGAATCAAGATATTTCGCACCTTCAAAAAAAACATCATCGTACCTTGGAGGTGTTGGGATAAATCGTACTTGTTTCTTTTTCTTATCCAATCTCTCTTTTAAACGTATTTTTATAGCGGAAAGCTTTTCTTTTCTCTTTTTTAGCTGGCGAG
>DAOVDN010000116.1 GCA_030669465.1 Desulfobacterales bacterium
TTTTGTGCGGATGTATACAATCTTTGTATAACAGTTCGATTCCGCATGATAAAAATCCTGTGTTATCTGAAACAAGTCCCCCCGCTTCTATAGAGCCGCCCACCGTTTCTATGGAGCCAAAAGTCAATAATACAAACCAAAAATCTGTGCAGGTTGCTCCTCCCAGTGCTCCTTCAAGTGCTCCTTCCAGTCTCGACGATCCTTCCGCGGATACAGAAAATAAAACTAAAATTTCTAATACAAATAACACAAAAAAGCAAGAAGAAGAAATAGATAAAAACTCTTTTTCCGCTAAAAAGATACAACCTTTCCTGGATGAAGCACTCGACTTTTGCCAGGCATCACAGGATTTCTGGCAAAAAGGAGAGCTCGAAAACGCTATTGAGGCCCTGGATCAGGCCTATTCTCTGATCTTGAAGGCGGATAATTATGACGAACCCAAGCTAATGCAGCAGAAAGAAGACCTGCGTTTTATGATCTCAAAACGCATCCTGGAGATCTACGCCTCTCGCAATATTGTTGTAAATGGGAATCACAATGCCATCCCCATGGTGATGAATAAACACATCCAGGCGGAAATCAACCTCTTTAAGGGCAAAGAGAAAAAATTTTTCATCAAATCATACAAAAATTCAGGCAGATTTCGCCCGCACATAGTGGCGGCCCTTAAAGAAGCCGGGCTTCCTGTTGAATTGTCCTGGCTCCCACTTATCGAGAGCGGATTCAAGGTAAATGCGCTTTCAAAGGCCAGAGCTCTTGGGCTCTGGCAGTTCATACCGTCAACCGGTTACAAATTCGGTCTTAAACGTGATATATTCATTGATGAGCGGCTTGACCCCTTTAAATCAACAAAAGCTGCGATTGCATATCTAAAGGAGCTGCATCAAATTTTTGGCGACTGGACAACGGTTCTGGCAGCCTATAACTGCGGGGAAGGAAAGGTGTTGCGCGTAATACGGAACCAAAATGTTAACTACCTTGACAACTTCTGGGATCTATATGAACGGCTTCCCCGTGAAACCGCGAGATATGTTCCTAAATTTATGGCCACTCTTCACATACTCAATAACCCGGAAAAATACGGACTTGATTCAATAGACATCGATCTACCTTTAGAATATAAAACAGTAACAGTATCAAAACAGGTACATCTTAAGGACGTAGCCAAAAAGATCGGCATAACGGAAAAAATATTGAAAAGGCTTAACCCCGAACTCCGTTACAACATATTACCTCAAGATAGATATCCTCTCAGGGTCCCCCCGGACAAAGATGTTTTGCTGCTCGCAAAGCTGGATGAGATGCCTGTTTCATCACCACCCAGACGGGCCTTTATAAAACATAAAGTAAAACCCGGCGAAACCCTGTCCACCATTGCCAGGCGATACCGCAATAGTGTAAAGAGAATTGCCAGAGCAAACAACATACACAAACGCAATTACATAGTTGCCGGGAAAATACTTAAAATACCTCAAAAAGGAACAATTATATCCAGGCCGAAAAAACAGAGCAAACCAAAATATAGACAAGCATCAACTCATGTTGTAAAAAGTGGCGATTCTCTCTGGATTATTGCAAGGCGTTTCGATACTACAACGAAAAAGCTCCAGGCATTAAACAATCTTTCAAGCACCAAACTTCACATAGGACAGATCTTAAAGATACCCGGACGTAACAATGAAATTTCAACAGATAATGGCTTAAAAATATATCAGGTAAAACGGGGAGATAATCCTTTTAAGATCGCAAAGTTGCACAACATGTCACTGGAACGCTTTCTACGCACAAACCGCTTAACACCCAGAAGCAAAATATATCCGGGGCAAAAACTTTATATTGAATAGTCGATTTGTTGAATTCTCTCTTTTAAATCGGAAATCAATTTTTTAATCTCATCCCTGTTGCTTGAATATTTTCTTTTGCAAAATGATGTGATTTCAAAAATCGCTTTATCCTGTGTTGGAAGCTCCGGATATCTTTTTAATTGCAATGAATCAAAATCAATCGGCTGATATGCGAGCTTTTCATCAATGCTGCGAGCATATCCAGCAAGGGTCCCACCTGTAATGTACTCCTTTTCAGCAGTTTCATAATCAAACTTTTTGGCGTATTGAAGAGTGTAGGCAGGAGACATATCTCTATTGACCTTGCGCACCTCTTCATTGATCAGCTCGCATATTGTCACGATCTGCTTATAATGAACGGTGATGGCTTTTCCCCCCTTCTCGTCGGGATCATCATAGTACTTTCCATTGATATATTCATCACATGCCTTTTGTAAGACGTCATAGGCCCAAAGCACAAGTTTGATGAATTTTCCTCTGGCAGTTAAGGCAAAAGGAATTTTTTTTGGTATAGTTTTGTCTGAAAATTTACTTTCCGACAAAATCACAGTAGAATCAACTTTGATTGATTTGTAAAAATCGCCGGCTTCCCTGCCGTGCAAGAGCAGGTAATGCAAAAATCCAGCTCTGGAGGCAACCTCTGCCTCCTTTTCCCTAAGCGTTTTGACAAACGACTGGAGCAGATCCATCATCTCTTCCAGATGTCTGCGTGTTTCGAAAAAGGTGCCTGCCACGTCGGTGAGCACCTCTTCGACCAGGGAATCGCTGAGGTCCTTATCTGAACTCATGATAACGCTACTCTTTCACGCAAAGCGTCTTTGGGGATGACACTATTAGCAGTTTCATAAAGAAGTCTTTTCCTCGCTAAAATGAGCATGTTAGGGAAATATGAACTCAAGTTGCGCTAACAGAGGTATCAGGAAAAAAGCGAGAGTACTTAGGAGACCTTTGATTTTATTTGTGGTGATCCCAAGGGGAATCGAACCCCTGTTCCCGGCGTGAGAGGCCGGTGTCCTAGACCGCTAGACGATGGGACCAGTAAGAAGCTAAACAGAAAAAGTTTACAAATATACTGAATATACACCAAAAATATATAGAAAACAGGTTGCTTTGTCAAACATTATTTTTGAGCGAGCCCTTAGTTCGATAAAATTTTGTCGGATTTTTTCCCTTTTCTGAATCCGAAAACCAGATAAATTATAAACCCGATAAAAGGAATAGAAGCTACAGCCACCCAAACAGCCTTCTTTCCTATAGTGCCAAAATCCTTCTGGGCTACATTTACGATTGCCCAGATTGTCAATAAAAAAAACGGAATGCTTATAGTTATGACTATGGTAATTGTTTGCAGATCCATTCTCAGTCCTTCAACAGTTCAGATATTTTTAAAATAGCATCTACATAATAGTTGCTGTGGTTATAATGATGAATGACTTTACAAGCCATTTTTCTGTCTATTCCGGGATGCCAGCCGTAATGCTTCAGATAGCTTGCAATGCTGGCTATGGCATCTGCATGGTTAAAAAGGTCTATCCTTCCGTCCATATCGCCATCTCTGGCAAAGGCAAGTACGCAGCTTGGCATGAATTGAGCTATGCCCATCGCTCCTGCATAAGAACCGTGAACGTACACAGGATCGATCTTTTCCCTGGTAGCGTATTTAAGGAAAGCTTTAAGCTCGGCATAAGCCCATTTTGATTTTTTTTCCGACCATCTTACAAACTTCTCCCTTCTAAGCCGGCTTGATCCTGAAATCTCACCCCACAGCATATCCCGAACACCTGAATCAGACAGAGAAGCCATTGTTGAAAGTGAGTTTAATATGGATCTTCTGCCCATTACAGTCCCAAGCCTTGTTTCAACAAGCATTATTGCTGTGATGATCTTTCTGTCTACACCATACTTTTTTTCCACCCTTGCAAGCTCTATCTTATGTTTTCTCATATAGTTCCCGGCCTTCTGGATGGATTTTCCGGCAGCAAACTGATCATAATTCAATCCTGCTTCTCTGTGCATGAAAAACAGAGAAACACCTCCGGCATCAAAATAGACCTCTGGTTTGCTGTAAAGCTTTTTGATCCAGGCTTTGTCAAGACCGTCATTTATAAGCATTTTCTGCAGGGATTGAAACTGCCTGTCTTTGCTATCCGCACTCGCTGCATTTTGAACAGGTAAAATAAGATTTAAAATCACCAAACAAGTAAAAAAAACCATATATCTTCTGCGGCTCATTCTAATATCCAACATCTTTGTTTATTACTTCCATCACTTATACTCTCTGCGATCTCTGTGGTCTCTGTGGTGAACGGTTAATGAAATTGTAAGCGTTCACGGAACGTTGAAATTAGAAAATAGAAATTGGAAATTTGGCCTTCATGCATCAAAAAAGCCTATCTGTCAAGAATGAAGACCATGACCCCTATGGTGTTCGTAAACTCGTTTCATCTCTCCCAAATTTCTACTTTCCAATTTCAAGTTTCAAGCCGTGAACGGCTACATGAAATTTTACCTGGCCTGCGTCTTTTATATGTAGTTAGATATTTATATCCCGCTGAAACAAGCAGAGATAATGCTCTGTCAAAATGCTGTCCAACACTTTCAGGGTTATGGGCATCCGAACCCAAAGTAACACCGATTCCTGCTTCATGGCACTTTTTTATAATATTGGAAGAAGGATAAGCCTCTTTAACCGGATGATTATATCCGCTTGTATTTAGTTCAACAGTTAGATTCTTATTTTTTATTTTTGATAATATTTCATTAAGTTCTTTATCAAAAGATCTTGAAGACTTCCAGCCGAATTTTTTTACCAGGTCAAGATGGCATACGATATCGAAATAGTTATAATCAAGCATCTTTTCCAATTGTTCAAGGTAAAGAGCGTATACATAATCTGTATCCAGCCCCCCATGTTTCCAGACAGAACCGCGACTGACTATATTCAGATCACCCGGAAAATGCAATGAGCTTCCAATAACATCAAATGAATATGTCTCCGCAATATCCTGGAAAAAGTTAATATATGCCGGATTAAAATCCACCTCAAGGCCTGCCTTAAC
>DAOVDN010000175.1 GCA_030669465.1 Desulfobacterales bacterium
CGGAGCGATTATCTGGTTGAAAGCAACGCCTGAAACCATTAAAGAAAGGATTTTGCAGGATCAAAATACAGAAGAACTGCGCCCATCTTTAACATCAAAGGGTTTGGTGGAAGAGATTGAAGAGACTCTTTTAGACCGGAAGCCCCTTTATGAAAGCGCAATGGATTTTTCTGTTGATACGGATGATCGCAGCATAGACGATATATGCGGTGAGATCATGGGGAAGTTGGGGAAGTAAACATGCCTGGAAATACTTTCGGAAAATTATTCAAAATAACAACATGGGGTGAGTCGCACGGAAAAGGGGTTGGGGTCGTCATCGACGGCTGTCCTCCGAGGATACCACTGGATGAGGATATCATCCAGTCTATGATGGACCGCAGACGGCCGGGCATGTCGGCAGTAAGCACCAGCCGGAAGGAGCCGGACAGGGGTATTATCATGTCAGGCGTTTTCGAAGGTATGACAACCGGCACACCCATTATGATCATGATTTACAACAAGGATGCGGATTCCAGAGCTTATGAGCCGTATGCAGACCTTTTCCGGCCCGGTCATGGTGATATAACATATCTTGCAAAATACGGTATACGAGACTGGCGCGGGGGAGGGCGGGCATCTGCCCGGGAAACCGCAGCACGAGTTGCGGCAGGGGCTGTTGCAAAGGCTCTTCTTGAAAAGGAAAAAGTCGAACTTTTTGCATATACTCTGGAACTTGGCGGTATCAGGGCGGAAAAGCGTGATATAAGCGCAATGGATAAGAACATGTTTCTTTGTCCAGATATGGATGCCGCAAAAAAGATGGAAGAACGCGTTATAAGTGTCAGAAAAAAAGGCGATTCAATAGGAGGTATAGTTGAGATCGTGGTAAGAGGGGTTCCGCGGGGATTGGGTGACCCGGTATTTGACAAGCTCGATGCAGATCTGGCAAAGGCGCTTATGAGTATCGGAGCGGTAAAGGGGGTTGAGATCGGTTCCGGTTTTGAAGCCGCGGTAAAACTCGGCTCTGAAAATAATGATCCTATAACTCCCCAGGGCTTTTCTACGAACAACGCCGGCGGCATCCTTGCAGGTATATCCAACGGAGATGATATCGTGATACGCGTGGCTGTAAAACCGATTCCTTCCATCATGATTGAGCAAAAGACAATTGACCGGTCAGGAAAACCGAGAACCATTTCAATAAAAGGGCGTCACGATATTTCGGCCATACCACGCATAAATGTTGTATGCGAGGCCATGGTAAGCCTTGTTCTTGCTGATCATCTGTTAAGACAAAGAGCGATATCATATCATGAGTAGTCTTACCATAGGCATAATAGGCGGAACAGGAAATATGGGCCGCTGGTTTGAAAGATTTTTTTCCCAGTCCGGGCACAAGGTTTTAATTTCAGGCCGAAAAACAGAACTGACATATACCGATCTTGCCAAAAATTGCGATGTTGTAATTTTGAGCACGCCACTTGATGCCGCTATAAGAATTTCCGAAAAGATCGGTCCGGTTCTGAGCCGAGATCAGTTGCTTATGGATTTTTGCTCCCTGAAAGAGAACATCCTGAAAGCTATGCTCTCTTTTACCTCAGCCGAGGTGATCGGTACACATCCTCTGTTCGGGCCTTTTACTGATTCAATCAAGAGGCAAAATATAATAGTATGTCCCGGCAGGGGAACCGTCCGGCTCAAGTGGCTTGAAAGTGAATTTCGGGCAAGAGGGGCCATTGTAACGCGCATGGATCCGGTTACACACGACAGGAACATGGCTGTTGTCCAGGGGCTTACCCATTTTTTGACCATCTGCATGGGAAAAACTCTTCAGAAGATGAACATGCCTCCTAATGAGGCTCTTTTATATTCAACGCCGATTTTCAGGATAAACCTCGATCTTATAGCGCGTCTTTTTGCACAGGATCTTGACCTTTATGCAAGCCTGGTCAATAAGAACAGGCATACTAAAGAGGCTCTGGAAACTTTTTTGTCTGCTATGGATGAAGCAAAGAAATCTCTTTTATACGGTCGGAATGAAGATAAGACCTCTTTTCTGGAAGATATTAGCGCCTTTCTTGGAGATTATTGTCAGGCCGGCCTTAAAGAGAGCAATAAAATCTTAAATGCTCTTTACAACGATAGCAAGTGAGCTAAAGTGCCTTCACATAACCTTCAAAATCCTTTTCCAGAAGAAAACGTGAGATCATTTCACTAACCTTGTCTGCAGTGTCTATGCGATAGATGCCTTTCTCGTCACGACCTGCTTCCTTTTTGGCATTTTCAACTATTGTTTGAAGGGATTCCGTTGTCATTTCTACATTAGCATTAACAATAATTGTATCTTTTGGTTCAACCATTTTTATAACTCTCCTTTTTTTAAGCCTATTCCCAGACGCATAATATCAACCAGATCGGTAATCCAGCGTCCGGCATTATTCTCATCACATTTGTAAATACCAAGTCCTGCATCAAGATGAAGCATTGTCTGGGCCTGCAGAAATCTGTCCATGACTGCGTCCAGCACAAAGCTTGCTTTGTCAATGTCTATATCATCCCGGATCTCGCCCCGTTCCTTTGCTTTTTCCAGAAGTGACCGGAAGTACTTAAGACTCTGCTTGCGCAGTGATAAAAGTATTTCATCTCTAAATGGTATCCCCGGCTCAAATAATATCTTTAAATATAGTTTGTAGATAATGGGATGTTTTTTCAAAAAAAGCACGCCTGCATGGAGTGTCTTCTCAAGTCTGGCAAAGAGATCCTAATCCATGGGAAGATCGCGTATCTTTCGCAGATGCTCCTTGACCATGTCCGTGGACTTGTTAAATACAAATAGAAAAAGCCCTTTTTTGTCACCAAAATACTGGAATATAGAACCTTTTGCTATACCCAGGCGCTCCACCAGGGAGTTTATACTTGCTCCTGCATATCCCTTTTTGCTGAATTCCTCAATAGCAACCCTGGTTATCAGATCCTGCTTTACCTTTGAAAGATTCTGAAATGTTTTAAGCGGGGTCAATATTATCTCACACCTTTCTAA
>DAOVDN010000181.1 GCA_030669465.1 Desulfobacterales bacterium
GATCGTCAAAAAATAGTGTGTGCGGTTGTTCTGGATGTCAAGAAACAGAGACCGCGGCTCCTTACGGAAAATGATCGCGAGGTCAAACTTCCGAAAAGCCGCCTTTTGCATAGATGCGAAATGCGTCTTGATCTTTCCATAGGCAGATATAAGCTGGTTGAAGCCTTAAAGGAGACCGTAAACAGACGCGAGGCCTTGGTCAAGCATGTAGATGTTAAGGAATTGTGGGAAGTTCTAAATACAGAACAAGAGTGGATCGATCTTGCCACGATGACTGAATTCTGTTTTCCGGACAATCCTTCAGGAGACCATGAGTCAGCGGTTGCAAGAGCTTTTTTTAAAGACAGGCTTTATTTCAAATTTGACAATAACCGCTTTTTTCCGAATTCAGAAGAACGTGTTGAACAGATTGCTGCTCAGCGCAAAGAAGCCGAGCGTAAAAAACAAATCATAGAGAAAGGCGGCGACTGGCTGAAAAGCGTCTTTACCAAGCGTGTTATATCTGATTCCTTATCTGATTCCTTATCTGGGGATAAATTAGAGTTTGTAGAGATACTTAAATCTTTTTATCTGTTTGAAAAGGAGAGCCCGCACTATGAGTCCGGCAAAGCAATGCTTGCCAGAGCCGGTATAGATACAGGCGAAGTATTCCGGCTCCTTGTAAAGCTGGGCGTATGGGATGAAAATGAAAACATAGAACTTTATAGATATAAGATTCCTACCTCTTTTTCCGATAAAGCAATGAAAAGGGGAACAGAGCTGGCCGGTTCTTTGCAGCTTGTTTTTGCCGAAAAGGAGCGGAAGGATTTGACCATGCTCCCCCTCATGACGATAGACGGCCCGTCAACCTTTGATTATGATGATGCTTTAAGCATAGAAGATAAAGGTGATCATTATCGACTCGGCATCCATGTTTCCGATGTTGGTCATTTTATCAAAAAGGGGGATATTGTTGATCGGGAAGCCATTGCTCGCGGAAGCTCTATTTACATGCCCGACCGGAAACTGCCGATGATACCGTCCTGTCTCGCCGAAGATCTTTGCAGCCTCAAAGCCGGAGAATTACGTCCGGCCGTCAGCATCATGGTTAAGTTAAGTCAATTTGCCGAAATAATCGATTATGAAATCTTTCCAAGCATAGTCAAGGTAAAGCACCAGCTCACCTATTATGATGTCAACATGGTTGCAGGTGAAAACAGGGAAATCCTTATTCTTCATGATATAGCAAAAAAATTCCGCCAAAAGAGGCTGGATGCAGGTGCTGTTCCAATAACTCTGCCGGAAGTCAATATCTGGATAAGTGAGAATGGAGAGATAAATGTAAACAGGATAAACAGAGAGAGTCCGGCAAGGATGCTGGTCGCCGAAATAATGATTATGGCCAACTGGCTGATGGCCCGGTTCCTGGCAGAACATGATGTTCCTGCGATTTTCAGATCTCAAGCAGGGCCAAGAGAGCGTCTCTACAAACAAAATAAAGGCACCCTGTTTCAAAACTGGATGCAGCGAAAGCTTTTGAGCCGTTTTATGCTTAGCGATGAACCGGAATATCACTCAGGACTTGGGCTGGATGCCTATGTCACTGCGACTTCGCCTATCAGGAAATATTTTGATCTTGTAACACAGCGCCAGATACGGGCAATCTTCGGCCTGGAAAAACCTTATACAGCAGAAGAAATAAAACGCACAATTCAGTTGCTTGAAGAGCCCATGGGCTGTGTATCAAGGATTCAATACACGCGAAACAGATACTGGTTGTTGAAATATCTTGAAAACAAAATAGGCCAAAAAGAAGAGGCCATTGTGCTATATAAACGGAAAAACAACTACCAGATACTTATTAAAGAATATATGATAGAATGCAATTTGCCTTTATCAAGCGGTATAGAATTAAAACCCAAGGATCTGATTCAGATTACGATACAGCATGTCAATGCAAGAAAAGATCTGTTTTCCGTATTTATGGGATGATTGAAGAATGAAGAATGAAGATTGAAGAATGAAGATTGAAGGCATTCTATCCCGCCTGTCTCGGCACAAATCATCAATCGACAATCGACAATCGACAATCGACAATTTTAGGAGGCGCTATGCTCAGAGCAAAAGATGTCATGACTACAGACCCGATCACTGTTTCGCCGGATATGGCGATTACCTATGCCACAAAGTTTCTTCTGGAAAAAAATATCAACGGCGTTCCGGTGGTGGACGAAGCAGGGAAGCTTGTTGGGATTCTCTGTCAGAGCGATCTGATCGCGCAGCAAAAAAAGATTCCCATCCCATCTCTTTTCACCGTATGGGGCGGATTTATTCCATTAACTTCCATGAAGCATCTTGAAAAAGAGGTTCAGAAGATAGCGGCCACAACCGTGGCTCATTCAATGACACCAAATCCTGTTACTGTTGGGCCTGAGACGAGTATCGAGGATGTGGCCGGTTTAATGGTGGATAAAAATTTCCACACCATTCCTGTTGTAGATGAGGGAAAGCTGGTGGGGATCGTAGGAATGGAAGATGTCCTGAAAACGGTTATTTCCTGAGTATAAGTAAGGGCTCGGAATTTCTACAACTTCTTGAAATTCCAACGACTTCACTCGACTACTCGACCATTTTCCTACTCGACCACTCGACCAATTGCGAAGCTAAGACCTTATGTGAATACAGAGCAACAATCCTTGTTTCAGATAGACGGTGGCTCTTTCTTCGAGCAGCACATTGCTGATTCCACGAGTGGCGCCAAATTGCAATATACCATCTTTCAGGGGATATTCCAGGCCGTGAAGCGTCACGCCGCAAGCATCCTGACCA
>DAOVDN010000168.1 GCA_030669465.1 Desulfobacterales bacterium
TATCAGCATATAAGCATATAAGCATATTTAAGATAGAATGCAAGAAGTGGAAAAAACTATAGAACAAATTAAAAAAGAAGCCTTAAAGGAGCTTGAGGCTGCTTCTGATAGGGAAAGTATTAACGACATTTCCGTTCGATATCTGGGTCGAAAGGGCCTGGTTACTAAATTTTTAAGAAATATTTCAAATCTTCCCCCGGAAAAAAGGCCTGAGGCAGGAAAAAGAGCAAATGAAATAAAGAAGGATCTGGATAAGCTATTCAAACAAGCTTTAAAGGAGCTTGAAACAAAGTATCCGACAGCAGACGACCGGATTGATGTTTCGCTGCCGGGGAGAACAGTTCGGCAGGGCTCTTTGCACCCAATTACACAGATCACATGGCAGATATGCGAAATTTTTGCAAGGCTTGGGTTTGATATTGTTGAAGGGCCTGAGGTTGAAACAGATTATTACAATTTTGAAGCGCTTAATATTCCAAAAAATCATCCCGCAAGGGATATGCAGGACACCTTCTATATCTCGAAAAATATTGTTCTTCGAACTCATACCTCCCCAACTCAGCCCAGGATAATGGAAAAACAGAAACCACCGGTAAGGATTATTGCGCCCGGCAAGGTCTACCGGTGTGATTCCGACCTGACGCACACACCCATGTTTCAGCAAATAGAAGGTCTTTTCGTTGACAAAAGAGTATCGTTCGGAGATCTGAAGGGGATGCTTACCACTTTTATTCACCAGATATTTGACGAGCAGACAAGTCTCAGATTTCGTCCCAGCTTCTTTCCATTTACCGAACCGAGCGCCGAAGTCGATATCTGTTGTGTAATTTGCAGGGGAAAGGGATGCAGAGTCTGTTCACAAACAGGATGGCTTGAGATTATCGGCGCAGGCATGGTTCACCCCGCAGTCTTTGAAAATGTCGGATATGATACAAATCTTTATACAGGCTTTGCTTTTGGGATGGGCATAGAACGGATTGCCATGCTGAAATACGGAATCGATGACATCCGAAAATACTATGAGAATGATTTAAGGTTTTTAAGGCAGTTTTAACATGAAGGTTAGTTTAAGCTGGTTAAAAGATTACATTTCCATTGATATGAATGTAGATGGCTTGATAGATGATTTGGCCGACGCCCTTACAATGGCCGGGCTTGAAGTCGAAGCTGTTTCGGACCGTTATAATTATCTCGATAACGTTGTTGTAGGTCGTATTATTGAAATTGCCCCACATCCCAACGCCGACAAACTGAGACTTTGCAGTGTGGATATAGGCAAGCGCATTATCCCTGTTGTTTGCGGTGCGCCAAATGCGAAAAAAGGCATGCTTGCGCCATGCGCCCTGCCAGGCACATTTTTTCCGAATGGAAGAATTCTGGAAAAATGCTCAATTCGTGGAAAAGCATCAGAAGGAATGCTTTGCAGCGCAATTGAATTAGGGCTCAGCACAACCGGTAACGGTATAATGGAGCTTGAACAGAATCTTGCTGTTGGAGATAAGCTTCATCAAGCCCTCAACCTCTCAGACACGGTTTTTGAGATCGACCTTACCCCGAACAGGCCGGATTGCCTCAGTATCATCGGAACAGCGCGTGAAATTGCCGCATTCCAAAAAACAAAGGTGACCTACCCTGAAATCAGCCTTCCGGAACCCGCTGAATCTGCTGGTGACATCCTTGAGTTTACCTCTGTTACGATAATGGATCCTGATCTTTGTCTGAGATATTCCGCAAGTCTTGTTTTTGATGTTACAATTGCGCCTTCTCCTTTCTGGCTTCAGGACCGCTTGATTTCCGTAGGTTTAAAACCGGTTAACAATATTGTTGATATAACTAATTTTGTGATGATGGAAACCGGCCAGCCGCTCCATGCATTTGACTTTGACCGCCTGGCGGAAAAGAGAATTGTTGTCCGGGCGGCTGAAAAAGATGAAACCTTTACCACTCTTGACGGGAAAGAACGCCCCCTTGCTCCGGGGATGCTCATAATATGCGACGGTGAAAAACCTGTAGCTCTTGCGGGGATCATGGGAGGACTGAACTCGGAAATAGATAAATCCACCACAAGAGTTCTTATTGAAAGCGCATATTTCGATCCTGTTTGCATTCGCAAAACTTCCAAAAAAACAGGGTTAAGTACAGATTCGTCACACCGTTTTGAACGTGGAACAGATCCTAATGGCACCATCACGGCATTAAATCGGGCAACGCAGCTTATTGTTGAAATCTGCGGCGGCAAAATGATTAACGGCATAATTGATGAATATCCAAAGCCTCTGCCTGACAGAGTGATCGTTCTCAGTGTCGATGCTTCAAATCGCCGGCTGGGCACCAGTCTGACCTTAAATGATATCGAGCAATACTTAAAGTCTATTGAATTTGTTGTTGAAAAGATTGACGATGATAAACTTCGAGTTGTTCCGCCGTCTTTCAGGGTGGATATAAGCAGATTTGAAGACCTGACAGAAGAAATTGCACGTCTTTTCGGTTATAATAATATAGAAACAACCTTTCCGCTGATACCTGCCGAGGCTATACGGCTATCAAAAAAAATAGATTCAAGGAAGCGTATCAAACGTCTGATGGCCTATCTCGGTTTTTCTGAAGCAATAAATTACAGCTTTATTAATAAATTGTCATGTGATCGTCTCGAACTTCGACCTGATGATCCAAAAAGACGCATGCTGAACATATTAAATCCTATTGCAGAAGATCAGTCAGTGATGCGAACTTCTCTGATACCCGGCCTTCTTGAAACGATGAGTTACAACATGTCGGTGCAGAACAAAAATCTTAAGCTCTTTGAGGTCGGCAACGTCTTTTTTAACACCGGCCAGGAGGATAGCCGGCCTGATGAGGTTGAAATGTTATCAGGCCTCTGGACAGGAGCAAGGATCGATGCGCATTGGCTTTCCAGGGAAATAGCCTGTGATTTTTATGACTTAAAAGGTGTTGTTGAAGAACTTTTAAGAAATCTGGGCATAGCAAATACAACGTTTACCAGTATGCAACCGGAAGCCTGCTGTTATACAAAACCCGGATATACAGCCCGGATTATTGTTGAGAACAGATTGATAGGCCTTCTCGGAGAGGTACACCCTCTTGTCCTTCAAAATTACGATCTAAAGCAAAAGGCATATATTTTTGAGCTCAATGTCAACGAGCTCATTGAGCTCATACCCGACACTAAGTCAGCACAACCCATACCTAAGTTTCCAGCTACATCAAGGGATATTACCATTATTGTCAACAAGGATATTGAAGCGTTGAATATATTAAAGAGCATTGAAGTCCTTGATGAAGAACTGGTGGAAGATTTATCTCTGTTTGATGTCTATGAAGGAAGTCCGATTCCAGCCGGCAAAAAAAGTATCTCTTTCAGAATAACATACAGATCAGCTACACAAACCCTTGAGGACGAAATAATAAACTCCGTTCATAA
>DAOVDN010000145.1 GCA_030669465.1 Desulfobacterales bacterium
TGGGCTAAAATGACCTGGGCTTGCATATAATTTCCCTTATACGCATATCAAAAAGGTTGGATTGATTTACAGGTTTTATTACCAGAGCAGTATCCGCTCCCCTTGCTGTTCCACCGATGGAGATGATATCGTTTCCTGTAAGAGTTCCTGCATCAGCAGCCATTATTGATATCTCCACAGCAACTTTAGTGCCCTGGCCAAAAAGCCTTAAGGAGTTGGCGATAAGAAGCACAGGATAGATTCCTGTATATTTTTTCTCGATAGATCGTTCAACGCCTGACAGGGCATGTGTTGCTGAAATTACTGTTGCCCCTTTTTCTTGCAGGTTTTTTTTGACATCATCCGGCATTACTTTTTTGAACGGCTCCTTGACACCACAGTGGTAAGTTACCACGGTAATCCGGAATCCATCAAATATCTCCAAAGCCTTATAAGCTGTATCCCCTTTTGTAGAAGCCACAACTACCTCGTTTAAACCTAATTCTTTTCCCCGGTCATAGGCGAGTTTTAAAGTCTGTTCCGTATTGACTTTTCCTGGTTTATCAAAATACATAATGACCTCCTACACGACATTTATTGAAAAACTATCATGTCAATCCTGTTTATCTTGTCTAAGGACTCAAGTCAAAATAACTTGAACATCTTGCATCTCATCTTCAGGCCATCTTTGGTCGATCTTCAATCGCAAAATCCTCAAAATAGTTCACTATTCTTGTGGTTTTGCTCAATCAGATCGATCAAATCTGACCTAAATCTGAGCGCAATCTTGTCCTACTTATTTTGGCTTGAGTCCTAAGATAGCTGAACTATTACGATTTTTTTATGAGTAGATCAAGAATAATATGGAGGCTATCATGAAAGATGATCAAGTGAAATTAATTGAACTTTTGAAAGACCTTATTAAAATCAATTCAATAATAGCTACAGAAAGGAAAGTAACACAAAATATGGAAACCAATATTCCATCACTCCATCACTCCAATACTCCATCACTTCGTGACAAACTTTAGTGCCGGACGAAAAAGAAAGCGTGAACGGATGCAAAAAGAGGTTGTAGAGATCGCTGAAAAATGGCATAAAAACAGCAACTTGTTAAGGGAGCATAATTTAAAGGATTTTGGGCATTGATTATAGATTTTCATACTCACATTTTCCCTAAGGAAGTACGCGAAAACAGGGAAAAGTATTTTCCGTCTGAATCTGCTTTTGAGCTTTTATACAGCGCGTCCGGATCAAAACTTGCCGGCGCGGAAGAGCTTGTGAATTCAATGGACGAGCAGGGTGTGGATGTATCGGTAATTCTTGGGTTCCCATGGAAAAATTCGCAAAACTTTAAAAAACAAAACGACTATATCATGGACGTGGTGGAGAGATACCCAAAACGCCTTATAGGTTTCTGCTCTCTTGATCCATTTAACAAGAAAGCCATGCCGGAAGTTGTGCGGTGTATTGAAGGAGGGCTTTCAGGTATCGGCGAGCTTGCATTTTATCAATCAGGAATTGATGAAGCGTCCATAAACAAGCTTGAGCCTATTATGGAGATTTGCAAGAATAAAGATCTTCCGGTTCTGATCCACACCAATGAACCGATAGGCCATACTTATCCAGGCAAAACTCCGATCACTCTTGCTCAGATTTACAGGCTGATTAAAAAATTTCCAGAAAATAAAATCGTTCTTGCTCATTGGGGTGGAGGGATCTTTTTTTTCAACCTCCTTAAGAAGGATGTAAAAGAGAGTTTTAAAAATGTGTATTTTGATACCGCAGCATCCCCTTTTCTATATGATACCGCAGTATACCGGATCGCAATTCAAGTCATCGGGCAGAATAAAATTCTTTTTGGCAGTGATTTTCCGCTATTAAGACCTGCAAGATATTTCAAAGAACTTGAGAAAGCCGGGTTGTCAAATGACAACATAAAAAGTATTTGCGGCATAAACGCTGCAAGACTGCTTAAGCTAACCCCTGGGCAAGTCGAAATTAGTGGAATCCATTGTGGGGATACACATTTTCCGGCAGGTCGAACAATCAATGAAAGTCTAAAGTTGAAGCTATCAAAATGATATCATAACGTTCCAGAACTGTTTATGATTTCAGATCCATAGCAGTTATGTTGCATTTTCGACCAAATCGGACCATACAACATGTAGGGAAATTGCTTGTTCGGAGGAGATGTTAAGAATGCAGAGCGGATCCTATTTCTTGTCCAGAATCTCTCTTATTTTTACAGATAGCTCTTCCATATTGAACGGCTTCTGAATGAAACCATAACAACCTCGTTCCAATATCTTGGTGGCCTCACCATCAATGCTGTAGCCACTTGAAAGTAGGACCTTGACATCCGGGTCGATCTCCTTTATGCGGTCATAGGCTTCTCCGCCGCCCATACCGGGCATAATCATGTCCAAAAGGATCATGTTTATGTTATGTTGATTTCTGCTATAAACCTCAATGGCCTCTTTTCCGTCCCTGGCTATCAGTACCTGATAGCCCATGGTCACCAATAAATCCTTGCCCACTTCCAGGATGGCCTCTTCATCATCTACCAACAGGATCGTTCCGGTTCCCTTGACGACTCGATCAGAAGTTTTGACAGCTTTGGGGACCTTTTTTTCTGATGCAGGCAGATAGATACTGAATGTGGTCCCGTGCCCTTTCTTGGATTCCACATCAACGTATCCGCCATGGCCCTTTATGATACCGTAAGCAGAGGCCAGACCAAGACCGGTACCCCGGCCCATCTCCTTGGTCGTAAAGAAGGGATCAAAGATACGCTCTATAGTTTCTTTGTCCATGCCGGTGCCCGTGTCTGTCACCGTTAACAGGACATACTTACCCTGCTTTGGTTCATCGAGCTCGCTCTTCATATCTTTGTGGGTGACGTTCATGGTCTTCAGGATAATATCCCCGCCGCCGGGCATGGCATCCGCAGCATTGATAAACAGATTCAACAGGACCTGCTCAATTTGCCCCCGGTTTGCCTCTATGGCAAATAAGTCTTCGGCAAGCACTCGATGAATCGTAGCCCCTCTTCTCGTTCTGCCAAATGTGTCAGAGATCTCTTCCACTAATGCCTTCAGGCTAACGGGTTTGACCTCATATCTGCCCTTCCTGGCATATCCAAGGAGGTATGAAGTTAATCTGGCCCCGCTTTGGACCTGGTTTTTAATACCTATTAGCCTGTTATAATGTGGATGCGAGGAATCGATATGCATAAGTATCAAAGAGACGTGTCCCTGAATTCCCATGAGTATGTTGTTAAAGTCGTGAGCTACGCCGCCTGCCAGGATGCCGATGGCTTCCATCTTTTGGGCTATCAGGAGTCGGGCCTCGAGTTCTCTTTTTTGTTTCTCTGCCAGCTTGCGCCCAGTGATATCGCGATCGATGCCCCGATAACCCAAAAGATTTCCGCCTTTGTCAAAAATTGGGACGCCACTCGTTTCGAGCACTACCTCTCGCCTGTCCTTGCGAAGATTAGTGTTCTCCAACTCTGCAAAAGATTCACGGGACTTAACTATATCCCTGAACAATCCGGCTACTCGTTTTGCCTCACCAACAGGCATGAGATCGAATGGTGTCTTGCCAATGACTTCCTTCGGTTCGTATCCCAATAGGTCCTTGACTTTCGGACTGGCATAGGTGTAGATACCGTTCCGGTCTACTTCCCATACCCAGTCACTGGTAGTCTCGACGAGAGAACGGAATCTTTCTTGACTGCTCCTCAGCAACTCCTCCGCCCGCTTGCGCTCAGTGATGTCTCGAGCAATTGCTACAGCCATTCGTTTACCATTGCTCTCGAAGAAGTTGCCAGTGATCTCCACAGGTAGAAGTGTCCCATCATTTCTACGTTGGTTTACTTCAAACGTTATCTTCTTGGCCGATCTGTTCCGAATCGCTATAAACGCCTCATAACCCCGGGGATCGGTATCGATCTCCTTGCTGCTCAGTTGTAACAATTCTTCTTTGCTGTAGCCCAGCGATTCGCAGGCTGCCTGATTGACATCAACAAACCTCCCCGTCTCATCAGCCAAAAATATGGCGTCTTTGGCTGTCTCAAACACCACACGGTATTTTTCCAGAGATTCCCGCAAGGCCTCTTCTGCCTGCTTCCGCTCAAAGGCTTCTTTCTCAAACTCCCTGACCCGTTGTTCCAATTCTTCATAAGTCGGTTTTGTGTCCATTAGAACATCCCCCAGTTACCACAAAAAAAGAGAAAAGACCCGAGCCCTAACTCTGATGCAAAGGTATGAGCCTTTATCAG
>DAOVDN010000047.1 GCA_030669465.1 Desulfobacterales bacterium
CTTTGCATTTCGTATCAGGTCCGCATCCTTATGGCTGTAATCGGAAAAATTGGGACGAACCCCCAATGTTATAACATTTCTGCAACCCTTAAGACGCGCCTCAAGGGCGATGTTTTGGTCATTTGTCATTCGCTCGTTGCTGGTTACTGGTTGCTCGTTTCTGGTTGCTCGTTACTCGTTCCCCTTAATTAGCCGCCACGTAGGACGGCCCTACCATCATTCCTCATTCCCCGTTCCCTATTCCCTATTCCCTATTCCCCGTTCCCCACTCGACCATTTCCCTACTCGACCAATTCCCCATCCGGTGGAGCCAGCACAAACATCGATGGCGAAACAGAAACATCTGCCCAGTATCTGTATATATCGAGTTGAAAGCTATTGCCGTCGCTATTTGAAAATATCAGCCGCGATGGAACCCTGTAACCATTTATATTCTGCATTCTGTCAAATACTGTGCGATATAATAGTGATCCGGCCGTGTCAAATATCTCGACTTTGCAAACATCTTTCTTGCTTTCATCAAGGTATATCTTCTCAATAATATTTCCCCACCCTTTTTTTAGAACAAGCACATATCCATCTTCAAATTTATTCTTTATTATAGTGGCTGAATTATATTTATTAACCGGAATACGACCGGATAAAATAGAAACAATATCATCGGGTTTGATAGGTATTGAAATAAATCTTTTCAGGGTAGAATTTGCAGAGCTTTTCTTGTAGAAGCTCTGCTTTGCATGAGAAACAAGATAGAGCCATTTACCGTCACTTGCAAGGCTTGCCACGGGTTGCCCTGAAGCATTGCGTATTACAATCCGAAGTCTGTCAGGCTCTGATCCGACCCATGCAATACCGGCAATAAGGCCTTTTGTGTTTTTTTTCCAAAACGTTATCTTTCCGATGCCCTTGAAGGTTTTAAGCTTACAATTCTTATTCTCCAGCATTGAAAGCAGGTTCCGGGTTTCAAGTAGATCGTCAGGAATCTTTGAATCAAAAGGCCTTTCTGAAACCCTTCCGACAAGACCGCTGCATGCGGAGAAAAAAAAAGCAATGATCAAAAGAATGATTGCGTGCTGCGTGTTTCGTGCTGCGTGTTTCATTTTCCGGTGAGTTCCTGAATCTTTTTTTCAAGGTCTTCCTTATCATCTTCTCTATTCAAGAGGGAGCGCTTGTAAAACTCAAGAGCTTTTTTCTTATTGTTTACTTTCATATATGCATCACCTAAGTGCTCCAATATAACAGAGTCATCAGGAACCAGACCGATCGCCTTTTTCAGAAACTTTATTGCCTTTTTGAAAAGTCCCTTCTTGAAGTACACCCATCCCAGGCTGTCTGTAATATAACCGTCATCAGGCTTGTACTTTAATGCCTCCTTGATGAGACGTTCGGCTTCATCCAGATTCTCTCCCAGATCTGCATAAGTATAACCAAGATAATTCAACGCATTGGCATTTTTGGGGTCAAGACTTATCACGGTCTTCATTGCTTCTATTGAAGCCTCTTTTCTGTCCAGCCTGTCATAAACAACACCTAAACGAAAATAGAGCTCAACATTGTCAGGATCAATTTCAAGTCCTTGTTTAAGAACTTCCACAGCTTTTTCAAATTTTTCCGCCTCTTCATAAAATGTACCGAGATAGAGCACGAACTCAGGTTTATCTGGCAGCCTTTTAATTACATCTTTTAAAAAATTGATTGCTTCCTCAATTTTTCCCTGTTTTTGATATATAAAAGAAATATGAACCGCAGCGTTCTGATAGAACCCGGAATCCGGCATCACCTTTTTAAAATGCATTATAGCCATGTCTTTATCATTCTTTTCATCTAAGACCATGCCCGTAAGGTAATGAATGCCCGAACTGTCAGGTGCGCCTTTTAACATACCCTTGAGGATTATCAAAGCATCATCATATTTCTTTTGGTTTAAATACAACTGGACAACTTTTCTTATTACTTCCACGTCAGACAAGCTTCGTGTGCCCAGCCCCTTTAGAAGTTTTTCAGCATCCTTTAGCATCCCATTTTTATGATAAAAATAAGCAAGCTCCATGCCAGCTTGGATATTTCTTGGGTTTCTTTCAAGTATGTCCTTGTAAATTTTAGGAATTTCTTTTTCCTTCCCAAGCTTTTTATATAATTTCAGCAGCTCAAACCGAGGCTCCTCAAGATCGGGTTCCAGTTCCAGTGTCTTTTGAAACTCCCTTTCAGCATCGACTACATTGCCCTGCTTTGCGTGAATCTTTCCAATAAAGAAATGCCCTACATATGACCCGGGAAAATTTTTAACAAGCTGCTCATATACCTGCGAAGCTCTATGGAAGTCACCTTCTTCCATATAAATATCGCCAAGAAGCAGGTATATATTCTTTTGTTTTGGATCATTGGCTATAATTTTTTTATATGCTTTTTTAGCATCATCAATGTACTTTAAACTTTGCTTTATCCCTCCATACATGATGAGAGCTTCCACGTCATCCGGATATTTTTCTATAATTCTTTCAATAACTCTTAATGCTTTTATGTTCTCTTTCTGCTGCAAATAAAGAGTTGCAAGCTCTCTTTGCAAGTACAACGACTCTGGGTCGCATTCAATCGCTCTCTTAATCCACTTAACAGCTTCAACCAGGTTTCCTCTTCTCCTCTGCAGTTGTGCCTCTGTAAAGTAGTAATAGTAGCCATCAGATTTAAAAGAAACAACCGGCTTTTCATCGATTAGAGGTGTTTTTTTACTGACAGCACAACCCGAGAAAAACAAAATGACCAGAATAAAAATGGCCGGCTTTAAAAAATCGGCTTTCATTTGGGCATCCTTCATTTCTATGTAAAAGTAGTTAACATTTTAGAAAACTTTCAAGTGAAATAACACCCCACCTTATCCCACCTCGAGGGGGAATAGGGGGTGTTAATGATGTCCGATATTTTATAAAAGTGTAAACAAATAATGAAGGATGCCTAAAAATTATTCACCCGGCAAGAATAGTAATTCTGCCGGGTTTTTTATTAGGTCTGTAAGTATGGCGCCTTCTGATTCTTACAATAAATGTATTAGGGCAATGTATGGCCTTAGAAGGTTTGGTATTAAACCAGGCCTTTCAACTATCAAAAGCACGATGGAAGGCCTGGGAAATCCGCAGGATAATTTTGCATGCATACATGTAGCCGGAACAAACGGAAAAGGATCAATTGCTTCCGCTCTTGCCTCAATCCTGCACATATCAGGATATAAAGTCGGACTTTATACATCCCCGCACCTCATACGTTTTAACGAAAGGATCCGCATCAACAACCATTACATTTCCGATAAAAATGTTGTTGCGTCTTATGAAGCCGTGAAAAACGTAGATCATGGCACACGCGAACCAACCTTTTTCGAATATGCAACTGCAATGGCTTTTTATGAATTTGGCAGACAAAAAGTCGATTGGGCTGTCATTGAAACAGGTATGGGAGGGCGACTCGATGCAACCAATATCATAAAACCAGCTCTTTCCATAATATCCAACATATCTGTCGAACATAAAATGTATCTGGGAAATACCATAACCAAAATAGCCGGAGAAAAGGGTGGTATTATAAAAAAATGCTCACCCGTTGTAACAGGCGTTAAACAAAAGAACGCTATTTTACCGCTAAAAGATATTGCCCGGACAAAATCAGCGCCATTCTATCGTCTTGGAGATGAATTCAGGGTGAGAAGGAACAAAAATGGGGCATTTACCTATTTTGGAATCAAGAATGTCTGGCGTAGCTTGCATACAGGATTACCTGGCGACCACCAGGTCGATAATGCAGCACTGGTCCTTGCCGCATGTGAGATACTAAACAAAAACAAAGCGGACATTTCTTTACAGAGCATCAAAGATGGTCTTGCACAAAACGATTGGCCGGGAAGGCTGGAGATAGTCTCCACTGCTCCATTCATACTTCTTGATGGAGCACACAATTTAATTGCAGCGCAAAACCTGGCAAAGTTTTTATCAAAAAATCTGGCTGATCGAAAGATAACCCTTGTTGTAGGCATATTGAGCGATAAGCCATATTCTGCCATGCTGCGGCGCATTCTCCCTGTTTGCAGCAGAACAATATTGACCCGCCCCAAGACGGATCGTGCTTTAGCACCGGAAAAACTTTACTCTACAGCAAAAGAGATAATTAGCGATATACGTATTATTCAGGATGTTGGAAAAGCCGTAAAGTACGCCATTGAAACTACGCCGCCGGATGATGCGATCTGCATCGCGGGCTCCCTTTATGTAGTAGGTGAAGCAAAAGAAGAATTTGAATTGCTATCGGACTTGACTTATCAGCGCTGATAAAGTAGATTTCAAGTAAATGTGCGCCCGTAGCCCAGAGGATAAGGCGTCAGCCTCCGGAGCTGAAGATCGCTGGTTCGATTCCAGCCGGGCGCGCCATCTTTATCTGTAGGCGTTCACAGGTTCAGGGTTCACCGTTCAGGGTTACCTTTCTTTTGTTAACCTTCACTAATCCAGAACCTTGAACATCCGAACCCTTTGGATGAACCTACTGCATCCTGAATTTGCCCCTTCAAACCGAAGTCGCGAGCAAACCTGGCCATCTTTGCCAGGCCGTAGACCCTTCTTCATTCAGAACTCACGAATCAACGGTTCAGATTTTCGGTGAACCCTGAACTCTGAACCATTGAACCATTGAACCTGTGAACGATTACTATTCTTCAAAATTAGAATTGCTGTATTTCGCTCTCATCTCTTGCATTTTTCAACATATGTGATTATAGTTTTAAAATTATGAAAGAACGTAATGAAAAAATAAAAATACCGGACCCTAAAGAGATTGAAAAAGAAATAGGTGAATTTCTGGCCAAGAAGTTTGGAGGGAGCGTCAAAATTGTATCTCCAATAGCTCTGCCCCAGGAACTCGCCCAGGAAAAAGCAAAAAAAGCTTCAAAAAGAGAGAAAAAGATCAATTTTGATTTAAAACCCGAAGATCTTGTCTCCTATCTTGACGAGTATATCGTAAAGCAGACTGATGCGAAGGCAGTTCTGTCTACAAAAATTTGTACGCACTTCAACAGGATCAAACAGACTGCGGCTTCATCTGATAACGGCAATGAGTTGGTAGGCAGCATCAAAAACAATATTCTTATGATCGGTCCAACAGGTGTCGGCAAGACATATATGATCAAACTGATTGCAAAAAAAATAGGTGTTCCTTTTGTCAAGGGCGATGCCACCAAATTCAGCGAAACAGGTTATGTTGGAGGAGATATAGAAGATCTGGTCCGGGACCTTGTCAGTGAGGCTGACGACAATATTAAACTTGCTCAATATGGTATCATATATATAGATGAGATCGACAAAATTGCGGGAAGCCGCAATCTGATAGGCGCCGATGTATCACGAACAGGAGTCCAGCGCGCTCTCCTCAAACCAATGGAAGAGACCGATGTTGATCTAAAAGTTCCGCATGATCCGATTTCAATGATTCAGGAAATCGAAAGGTTTCGCAAAACAGGAAAGCGAGATAAACGCACCATCAACACAAAAAATATCCTGTTTATTATGAGCGGAGCCTTTAGCGATCTGCCGGAAATCATTAAAAAGCGCATTAAAGATCAAGGTATCGGCTTTGGAGCAAACATAACAAGTTCCAGAGAACAAATCGACATTCATAAACATGTAACATCCGAAGATCTGATAGAATTTGGATTTGAATCGGAATTTGTAGGCCGCTTGCCAATAAAAGCTGTTTTTGAAAAATTGACTGAAGATGATCTTTTTAACATCCTGAAAAATCCAAATAACCCGATAATTCTTGGAAAAAAACTCGATTTTGCAGCATATGGTATCAATATAAAGTTTGAAGACAGAGTGCTTCGTGTTTTAGCAATAGATGCTTTTAAAGAAAATACAGGAGCAAGGGGTCTGGTCAGTGCCACTGAAAGAGCGCTCCTTCTCTTTGAAAAGAAACTGCCATCAAGCGATATTAAAAAATTTCCGGCGACAGTCTCGGCCATCGAAAACCCTGAAAGATCATTTGAAATAATTACAACCCCATCAAACGACAAAAAATTAAATGAAGCCTTTGAAAAGCTGTCGTGCAAAGAAAAAGAATTTATTAAAGAGTATGTAAAATCAAATAAGAAAAAGTTAAGTGAAAAATACAAGTTAAGTCTTACTCCATTACGTATTGACCTTGTTGCCTCTTTTTACTGCAATCATATAATGGATATCGAAAATGTGATAAAAAAGATCAAATCCTGTTATGATAAAATCAAAAAGATAGAGCTATACTTTTTCAAAAATCATGATATCAATATTATTATGGAAGATGATGCCAGTGATTTCATTGTTGAAAAGTTTGTAAGTTCTGATATTAAGCTTGAAAGTTTTTACAAACAATTGACAACGGATTTTGAAGATGGTCTTAGATTGATCCAGGAAAAAACAGGCAAAAACCGTTTCTTTATTACAAGGCAGGCGCTGCTGGAACCAGAGTTTTTTATAAGCAGCCTCATTGGGAAATTGAGGGATTGAGGAATTCCTCAATTCCCCAATTCCCAAATTCCTATTACGAAAGGTTTAATTATAAATGATCGGAATATCAAAACTTTACTGCGGAACGGTCGAGCCCTCGGATGCTCTTCGTTACAGACGAAAGTCATCAGAATTACCTTCTCATCTGCTTCAGTTTTCAATCGATAAGCGGCCGGTTGTTGTATGGAATATTACAAGACAATGCAACTTAAAGTGCGTGCATTGTTATGCGCATGCTAGAAATATATCTTTTGAAAATGAACTTTCCACCAAAGAAGGCAAGAATCTGATAGACGATCTTGCACAATTTGGTGTGCCTGTGCTCTTGTTTTCCGGCGGAGAACCCACAATACGGCAGGATCTACCTGAGCTTGCGGCCTATGCCGTAAAAAAAGGTATGCGAGCCGTAATATCTACAAACGGTACCCTGATTTCAGAAGAAATGGCCCGCACGCTTAAGGAGATAGGCCTTTCGTATGTCGGCATAAGCCTCGACGGGATGGAAGAGATTCATGACCGTTTCAGAGGTGTTAAAGGAGCTTTCAAGTCAGCCATACAAGGAATCAAAAACTCCAAGAAAGCAGGAATAAAGGTCGGGCTTCGCTTTACAATCAACAAAATCAACGCATCTGAAATTACGAATATATTCAACCTGCTTGAAGATATGGACATTCCAAGGGTATGTTTTTACCACCTTGTCTATGCAGGACGCGGGTCAAAGCTTGTAAAAGAAGATTTATCTCATAAAGAAACCAGGGAAGCTGTTGATCTGATAATGGATCTTACAAAGAAGTTGCACGAAAAGGGCAAACCAAAAGAGGTATTAACTGTTGATAATCACGCAGATGGGCCGTACGTTTATTTAAGGCTGCTCAAAGAAAATCCCGAGCGAGCCGGGGAAGTTCTTGAACTTCTCAAAATGAATGAAGGAAACAATTCCGGCAGGGGTATCGGGTGCATAAGCTGGGATGGTGAAGTCTATGCTGATCAATTCTGGCGTCATTACAGTTTTGGAAATATACGGAACCGGCCATTTTCTGAAATCTGGACAGACACATCAGAACCGCTTATGAAAAAACTTAAAGAAAAGAAAAAGTACGTAAAGGGAAGATGCGCAACCTGCCGCTGGCTGGACATCTGCGCCGGAAATTTCAGG
>DAOVDN010000138.1 GCA_030669465.1 Desulfobacterales bacterium
GAAGTCGGTGGAAAAACCATGAGCATCCAGGCCGACAAGGTCGCAAAACAGGCTTCCGGTTCGGTTGTGGTTCAATATGGTGAAACCATTGTACTGGTTACGGTCGTATCCTCCAGTGAGGAGCGGGCCGTAGATTTCTTACCTCTTACGGTCGAATATCAGGAAAGAATTTATGCAGCAGGCCGGATACCCGGAAATTATTTCAGGCGCGAAATCGGAAGGCCAACTGAAAAAGAGACATTAACCGCCCGTCTGACCGACCGTCCAATCCGACCTCTCTTCCCAAAAGGTTATTGCAGCGAAACTCAAGTTATTGCGACAGTATTCTCCATGGACCAGGAAAATGATCCTGATATCCTGGCAATAACAGGAGCATCTGCTGCGCTTGAAATATCAGACATCCCATTTGCAGGACCGATCGCTTGCGTCCGTGTCGGACGCATAGATGGCCGGTTAATATTAAATCCTACAATCAGCGAACGCGAAAAGTCAGATATCGACATTATTGTTGCCGGTTCAAAAACAGGCGTTGTCATGGTGGAAGGCGGAGGTGACATTGTAGGTGAATCAGATGTGCTTGAAGCCATTTTTTTCGGCCACATGGGTATGCAGCCGATCATAGAACTGCAAGCCAAGCTAAAGGAGGCCGTCGGCGTGCCGAAACGGCCGTTTGTTCTGCCTGAAAAGGATGAGAAGCTCGTACATGAAATTGAAGCTGAAGCATCTTCGCGCATCCGTGACGCCCTGCTGATACCGGAAAAAATTAAGCGCAGAACTGCGATTCGCGCCATCAAAACAGAAATATTCGAAAATCTTGGTGAAGAATATGCGGATCGCAAGGATGAAGTATACGGAATATTAAACGACATACAAAAAACAAGTATTCGAAACCTTATTCTAAAGGAAGGATCTCGCATCGATAACAGAAAATTTGATGAAGTAAGGCATATTACATGCGAAACCGGCATTCTGCCAAGACCCCACGGCAGCGCTCTCTTTACCAGAGGGGAAACCCAGGTATTGGGTGTGCTGACCTTAGGTTCCGGACCGGATGAACAGCGGGTAGAAACGTTACTGGGAGAAGAATTCAGGCCGTTTATGCTTCATTACAATTTTCCGCCGTATTCTGTCGGGGAAGTGAAACGCATCATGGGACCATCTCGCAGGGATATAGGTCACGGCGGGCTTTCAACAAAAGCCATAAAAAAGGTCCTGCCATCCAAGGAAGAGTTTGACTATACTATCCGTATTGTCTCAGAAGTTCTCGAATCGAACGGTTCTTCATCCATGGGGACTGTGTGTTCGGGAATCCTGGCTCTTATGGACGGAGGAGTTCCCATAAAGGCGCCTGTTTCAGGTATTGCAATGGGCCTCGTAAAAGATGGGGATGATGTGGTTATTCTCTCTGATATCCTCGGAGATGAAGATCAGGCCGGCGACATGGATTTTAAAGTAACCGGCACAAAAGATGGCATAACCGCTCTTCAGATGGATATCAAGATCCATGAACTTTCCAGGGATATAATGGCAAAGGCTCTTGAACAGGCTCGTACGGGTCGGCTTTTTATACTTGACAAGATGCTGGAATCTCTTAAAAAACCCAGAGAGGAAATCTCTCCTTATGCTCCAAAAATAATTACCATCAAAGTTAAACCTGACAAAATCCGCGAAATCATCGGACCTGGCGGAAAAACGATCAGATCTATTCAGAGTGAAACAAATACGCGGGTTGAAATAGATGATTCCGGTCTGGTCAAAATTGCCGCCATTTCCAAAGAAGACGGGGACGCAGCCTTAAATATGATAAACGAAATTACAATGGAACCCGAAGTTGGAGCTATTTATGAGGGAACTGTTGTAAAAATCATGGATTTTGGGGCCTTTGTCCAGATTATGCCGGGTACCGACGGTCTTTGTCATATCTCACAACTTGCCCCACACCGTGTAAATAAAGTCACCGATATTGTTAAAGAGGGAGACAAAATCAAGGTAAAGGTGTTGGAAATCAGCAAAGACGGAAAGATCCGCTTAAGCCACAAGGCTGTGTTGGAAGAGAAATAAGAACGCTTTATGCCTTTAATCAAATTTCTTCGCTTAAATCCGGATGTGGATACAGATATACTTCTGCCCCGTTACATGACTCCCAAGTCTGCAGGGATGGATATCTGTGCTGCTGTAAAGAAAGAAGTGGTCCTGGAACATGGAGAAATTTTTCTGATCCCCACCGGCTTTGCCATGGCCATTCCCGAGGGGTTTGAAGCACAGATCCGTCCAAGAAGCGGATTGGCCGCAAAATACGGCATAGGGCTTATTAATTCACCCGGTACTATAGACTCTGATTATCGTGGAGAAGTGATGATTCCGGTTATAAACCTCGGTAAAAGGAGTTATACCATCCGCCGTGGCGACAGGATCGCCCAGATGATCATTAACAGAGTCTACCGGGCTGAATTAGAGGTCGCAGAACAATTAGATGAAACAGATCGAAACACCGGCGGCTTCGGACATACCGGGATATAAAAAATGACTGAAAACTCAAACCTTTCTCAATCCGCTGGAAAACGGAAGGTGAGCCTGTCCGCCTGCCTGTGCGTTGCAGGCGGACAGGTCGTTCTCACAATTTTTGCCTCCTTATTCATCATCTGGATCCCTGCCCAATACCTTTTTGCCCAGCAAAGAGTTGACAATCCTGATAAATCAATACCCGCCGGCCCGACCGAGCAGACAGGCTCAAGAAGCGGTGGTACGGAAAAATTCGTGACAAAAAAGATCACTTGCCTTTATATTATCAGGGAGGACTATAATGGCCTGAGCCTGTCTTATCCATCCAAATTATTCTTCGATTCCGTAAAAAAGGAGATATATATCACGGATTCCGGACACAGCAGAATATTGATATATACTTATGACTTTTACCCGCTCCTTTGTATCGGCAAATCAGATGGCATCGAATCACCAGTAGGTTTGGCCGTTGATCCGGAGGGATACCTTTTTGTTGCCCAGTCATCCGGCTCAAAACAGAAGAGAGCAAGAATATCGGTATTGAGCCCTTCATTAAGGTGGAAGAAGGATATTTTTTTTGAAGGGTTTAAAGACTCAGATAGTTTTAGCCCAAAAAACATCGCTATAAGCAAGGCCGGTCGGCTTTACGTGGCCGGCGGCAGCTTTTGCGGCGTGGTGGTTTTGAATAAAGACGGCATGTTCTCCCATCTCCTGAGCCCTGAGGACAGACTGGGGAAAGGCGAAAAACAAAAGGCCACAATATGCGATGTGGAGATAGACAGCTCCGGCAGGATATACCTTTTGAGTGAAGACATGGGTCGTATTTACGTATATGATGACAAGGAGAATTTCTTGTTTAAGTTCGGCCAGAAAGGTGGAGGTTCCGGCAAGCTGAGCCGTCCCAGGGGATTGGCTGTGGACGACCGCAACAAAAGGATTTATGTGATCGACTACATGCGCCATACTGCAAACGCCTATTCAGAAGATGGGCGTTTTTTGTTTGACGTTGGCGGCAAAGGCTGGGGCAGAGGCTGGTTTCAGTACCCAAGCGATATTACTACGGACAACTTTGGAAATGTGCTGGTTGCAGACACTTTTAACCAGCGTGTACAGGTCCTTAAACTGGAAGTGATTCCGTCTGTTGCAGTGGCTGAAAAGGTTAAACCAAAAGCTATCATCGCAAAAGAATTAGTTAAAGAAACCGAACCGGAAGCTCACGTCAAAGAAGAATTAGCAGAGCAAAAGGCTGCAAAGTATTATATTTTGACTGCAAACATGAACCTGCGGGAAAGAAGCTGTACAAACAGCAGGATCATCCGGTTGATGAAAAAAGGCGAAGAGTTTGAAATCCTGGATCAAGACAAACATGATGAATTAACCTCATGGTATCTTATAAAAACCAGATCCGGGCTCACAGGCTGGTTGTGCGGAATCTATCGCGGAAAAGTCATGTTTGAAAAAAAGAAATGAGGTAACACTTTAGCCCTTTGAAAAAAAATTCTGACAGGATAACAGGATAAACAAGATTTTGTTTCAAGTGAATAAATGGGTTAAGTCTCACTTTAGCTATCCAGTAAATCAAAAAAAATCATAATTTGATGAAGATGTACAAATGAAATACAGAGAATCGACTGAGAAAATAATAAATATTTCAGACAGGATTACAGGATTGACTTGATTTTATAAAAAAGAGTTAATGCAGATCCTGTATATCATAAAATTCGTATCCTGGAAATGGCTTTTCATTTCAAACCCGTTCCAAATCTATAAACGGCCAAATGAGTATTGAATGTATAATAGCAAAGATGACAAACCTTGGTACTGAACTATTATTTAAATCCAAAAAATAATTTTGATACAGTTC
>DAOVDN010000006.1 GCA_030669465.1 Desulfobacterales bacterium
GAAGGTATTGTTGCCGAAGATATCCAGAGAAGCTTGCAGTCCCTGGGATATGTTGTTTCTGCTGTGGTTTCTTCCGGAGAGAATGCCGTGCAAAAGGCGGAAGAGAATATGCCCGACCTTGTGCTTATGGATATTGTCTTAAAGGGTGAGATGAACGGCATTTCCGCTGCAGATCAAATACATTCCCGCTTCAATATTCCCGTTATCTATATAACCGCTTATACGGATAAAAAAACTCTTGAGCGGGCAAAACTGACCGAGCCGTTTGGATATATTGTAAAGCCCTTTGAGGAGAGAGAATTACAGACCGCTGTGGAGATAGCTCTTTATAAATCCAAAATGGAGAAGAAGTTAAGAGAGAGTAAAGAGTGGCTTTCGACAATACTCAAAAGCATCGGTGACGCGGTAATCGTTACAGACAAACAAGGGTGCGTGAAATTCATGAATAGTGTTGCCGAGTCCCTAACCGGATGGAAGGAGGAAGAGGCAGCAGGAAGCTATCTGAGGAATGTCCTTAATATTGTAAACGAAGAGACGCGGCAGCAGGTAGAGGACCCGGCAGCAAAGGTAATTAAAGAAGGCATCGTTGTAGGTCTGGCCAATCATACTCTATTGATAGCCAGAGACGGAACCGAGATACCGATTGATGACAGCGGTGCGCCGATCAGAGATGCTAGGGGAAATATCAATGGTGTTGTTGTGGTCTTTCATGACATTATCGAACGGAGAAAGTCCGAAAAGGCGCTGAAGGAATCGGAAAAACGTTACAGGGCTTTATATGAGAATGCTTTGGCCGGAATATACCGAAGCCGTATAAGCGATGGCAAGATCATAATGGCAAATCAAGTTGCGGCCGATATCCTGGGTTGCGATTCTATTGAGGAGTTAACCGGAGAGTTTGTATTTGGCGAGAGTTATTCTTCGGAAAGAAGAGAGGAACTGCTTAAGAGACTGGAGAAATATGGGGCTGTCTCGGATTTTGAAATTCGGGTTACCCGCAAGGACGGAAAAAAAGCGGATTTAGTTATAACGGCAAAGATTTATCCGGAAGAGGATTACATAGAAGGCGCTATGATTGACGTTACCGACAAAAAGCGTCTTGAGGCTCAGCTTCAACAAGCCCAAAAAATGGAGTCCATCGGCACCCTTGCAGGAGGGATCGCCCATGATTTTAATAACCTGCTCATGGGTATTCAGGGATACATCTCCTTGATGCTAAACGATCTTGATCCGAGCCATTCTCATTATAAGAGGCTTAAAGGTATCGAAGAACAGGTAAAAAGCGGGGCAGAACTGGCTGCTCAGCTTTTAGGGTTTGCCAGGGCCGGAAAATATGATGTTAAACCGACAGACATCAATGAAGTACTTGGAAAGAGCGCCCAGATGTTTGGGCGTACAAAAAAAGAGATCGCAATCAGAGAAAAATACGCTCAGGATCTTTGGACGGTGGAAGTTGATCGGGGGCAGATCGAACAGGTCATTTTGAACATTTTTGTAAACGCATGGCAGGCTATGCCAAGAGGCGGAGATCTTTATGTGGAGACGAGCAATACAGTCCTTGACGAAAGCCATGCCGGGCCTTACAGGGTGCGCCCCGGAAGATATGTCAGGATATCGATTACCGATACCGGTACTGGTATGGATGAAGAGACAAAAAAGCGGATATTTGATCCCTTCTTTACAACAAAAGAGATAGGGAGAGGTACCGGCCTTGGGTTGGCTTCAGCCTATGGTATTATTAAAAATCATGATGGTATGATTGATATTTACAGCGAAAAAGGCCGCGGCTCTACTTTTAATATCTATCTGCCGGCAGTAGAAGCAACCGTCACAGCGAAGCAGCCATTGCCCGGCGATGAAGAGATGAGACATGGAAAAGAGACAATCCTTTTAGTTGATGACCAACAGATTGTTTTAGACGTAGGGAAAGAGATGCTAAGGAAACTGGGGTACAATGTGTTTCCGGCATCAGGTGGTGACGAAGCAATTGAGGTCTACAAGGCCAATAAGGATAAGATCGATCTGGTTATTCTTGATATAATTATGCCTGGTATGGATGGCGGAGAAACTTACGACGTTTTAAAGAGAATCAATCCTGGTATAACGGTTATCCTTTCCAGCGGATACAATATTAATGGAAGAGCGATGGAAATTATGAGACAGGGCGCAAATGATTTTATTCAGAAACCATTTACCATGAAAGAACTCTCTTATAAGATAAGGGAGGTGCTGGATGGAAAAGATGCTGATATTTCATTAAATTAATAGAGATGCGAGTAAGCTCTCAATAAGTTCGGACAAAACCCTTCTTCGTAGGGGCGGGTTTATCCCGCCCGTGTTCATTGCGGCGCAAAGTTCCTGTGGTGGATGCCGGCCCGAAGCTCTGACGGGCGGGATAAACCCGCCCCTACGTTAAGAGCATACGGGTTCGGGCATCGGGTATCGGTTATTGAGAACTTACAGGTATGGAGCTTGTGTTTATAATGCGTGTAGGGCTGTTTGGAGGTACATTTAATCCGATTCATCTGGGACATCTTCGGGCTGTCTGGAAAGTAAAAGAGGGGTTTGCCCTGGATAAGATCTACCTTATTCCATCCGCTATTCCGCCGCACAAGGAGTCAGAAGGTGTGGCTCATGCGCAAGATCGTATTGAGATGATCCGTCTTGCTGTTTCAAGCTATCCTGCCCTTATGGAATCAGTTGTTGTTTCCGATGTTGAGTTGAAGCGGTCAGGACCTTCATATACAATTGATACTGTACGCCATTTTAAATCCATTTTGCCTGAAGATACCAGACTCTATCTTATCATTGGGATTGATGCTTTTCTTGAGATAGATACATGGAAATCTTATATGGATCTTTTTCTGCTTACTCCTTTTATTATTATGACACGACCGTGTAGTGGGCGCAATTACACTTCTGCAAAGAAAGAGACTATTGGAGATTATCTAAGGTCCAGGATATCGGATGGCTACACTTTTTCCTCTTTACATTCATGTTATGTTCACGATGAAAAAGAGCCGGTTTTTATCTTCGATGTAACACCAATGGACATTTCATCAACAAAAATCCGTAAACTTATTAAAAAAGGCAGAACCATTAAATCTCTGGTGCCTGAAAAGGTGGAGGGTTTTATAAAAACTAGAGGGCTTTATCTATGACTTATGACCCTGATCTATCTCTTGATCTTTATGTTAAAGCGGTTTTGGGAAGAAAAGCCATCGATCTTGTGATACTCGACGTCCGGGAACTTACTTCTATTGCAGATGTGTTTATCGTTTGCAGCGGACGTTCAAATCGTCACGTCAAGGCAATTGCGGAATTTATTCAGGTGGATCTTAAAAGCCAGGGAATAAAACCGCTGAACATAGAAGGTAAGGAAAAAGGACACTGGATTGTGCTTGATTATGGTCATGTGGTTATTCATGTTTTTTATGAACCGGTGCGCAGTTTTTATGATCTTGAAGGGCTTTGGACAGATGCGAAAAGAATTGAAGATGTGAAAGCATAAGCTATATGAAAAATAATCCAAGACCTTGCATGCTGATGATTCTGGATGGATGGGGGATTAATACTTCCAGGGAAGGGAATGCTGTTTTTCTCGCCAGGACTCCCTGCTTGGACAGGCTCAAAGAAGAATACCCCAATACCCAGCTTTTGTGTTCCGGTGAAGCTGTGGGACTCCCAAATGGAATTATGGGTAATTCCGAGGTGGGGCATCTTAATATTGGCGCCGGCAGGGTCGTCTATCAGAATATTCTAAGGATCGATTCCGCAATCAGTAGCGGAAAATTCTTCGAAAATGATGCATTGAATTCTGTAATGTCTAAGGTAAGAGCTAATAATTCAGCGCTTCATCTGATGGGGCTTGTTTCAGATGGTTGTGTACATAGCCGGCTGAACCATCTCTTTGCTCTGCTGGATATGGCTAACAAAAAAGGGCTGACCAATGTTTATGTGCATGCGATACTCGACGGCCGCGATACGTCTCCTGACAGTGGAGCTGGGTACTTAAAGAGTTTGCAGGGGCATATGAATACAATCGATTTCGGCGCCATTGCGACTATTTGCGGGCGCTTTTACGCAATGGATCGCGACAACAGGTGGGACCGGACGGAAAAGGCTTTTCGTCTTTATACCCGGGGTGAAGGGATTAAGGAAAAGGATCCTGTAGAAGCGGTAAGAAATGCTTACCTGCGGGATGAAACCGATGAATTTGTCCGCCCTCTTGTAATGACGGATGAGGATGCAAATCCATTGGCAACAGTTCAGGATGGTGACGGGATCATCTTCTTTAATTTCCGTGCAGATCGTGCCAGGCAGATCGCAAGCGCTTTTACAGACCACGCTTTTGAATTTTTTAAAAGAGGGCTATTTCCTGAACTTTGCGACTTTGTTTGCATGACTCTGTATGATAAGAAGTTTACTCTGCCTGTAGCTTTCCCGCCGGTTTATATGGACGGAATTCTCGGTGAGGTGATAAGCAAACATGGATTAAGGCAGCTTAGAATAGCGGAAACAGAAAAATATGCCCACGTTACTTACTTTTTTAATGGTGGCGTGGAAAAACCTTTTCCGCTTGAAGATCGATGTTTAATTCCATCACCACGCGAGATTTCAACCTACGACCAGAAACCGGAGATGAGTGCCTACCTGGTAGCCGAAGAAGTTATTTTGCGACTCCGGTCTAATAATTATGACATGATCGTGCTTAACTTTGCCAATATGGATATGGTGGGTCATACAGGTCTACTCAATGCGGCGATCAAAGCATGCGAGTCGGTTGACAGATGTGTTGAAAAAGTCGTTAACAGTGTAAAGGCGCAAGGTGGCGTTGTTCTGATTACCGCTGATCATGGGAATGCAGAAGAGATGATCGATAAAGATGGACACGTTCATACCGCTCATACCACCAATCCTGTTCCCTTTATACTCGTTGATGATACACAAAAGGATGTTGGCTTACGATCAGGTATTCTTGGAGATATTGCTCCTACGATCCTTGACATCATGGGCATAGACAGGTCTGAGCAGATGACAGGAAGGTCTCTGATTCTGTAGCGGACGTTAACCCCGAACTTCTGAACCCTGTGTTGCAATGAACAACAGGCGGGATAAACCCGCCCCTACAAGACTGGTCCGAACTTTTTGAGAAGTTACTTTTTTCTTTACTTAGTCCCTGATTATTGTTATATAATTATTTTGTTGTAACTAAAGTTGTCTTTAAAAACAAAGCTTACAGGAGGTTTGTAAAATGGACATCAGTAGAAAGTTGGGCATCCTGGTTTTTTGTGCTGTGCCGGCCATTATTGGCGGCGGTATTGTTTACGATATTTTTGGCAGCTACACGCCGGTTTTCATATACGAAGCGCTTCTTTTGCTTGTAGCCGGTGGAATTGTCAGCAAGTAAAAAGCTTCTATTTTAACTTAGCACAATACCTTTCTTAAGTATTGATGGTTTCGTAAAAAA
This sequence comes from Desulfobacterales bacterium, assembly GCA_030669465.1. The sequence continues at coordinate 5,471 of DAOVDN010000006.1, forward strand.
ACGAACTTACTACAGAGAACACAGTAACATCTCAATAAGTTCGGGGCGGCTTCAGTGTAAGCGCTATGGATCTCAATGCGATATCCGATGCCCGAACCCGCATGCTCTCAACGTAGGGGCGGGTTTATCCCGCCCGTCAGAGCCAAGTGGGCCAAGAGCTCGTAACAATCACAGCATACCTCGGGCCGGCATCCACCACAGGAACATGGTGCAGCAATGGACACAGGCGGGATAAACCCGCCCCTACGAGAAAGGGTCTTGTCCTCATCCCCAACATTATCCTGCGAAAATCTCCAGCCGGCAACAGGCAACAGAGGGTGCAACTAGAAGTGTTGGTTACTAAATAATGCACAGGCATACCGGGCTGGAGCCTGCCCTATCAGAATTCCTTAATTTTTGGATGCGCTATGCAAGATAGAACTTCCAGTGATGCTATTTTGTGGTTTTTCCTGGCCATTTTTCTTGTTTCTATTTTCATGCTTGGCCGGCTTCTGTGGCCATTTGTGTCAATTATTGTTCTTGCCTCTGTTGTGGCAGGTGTCTTCAACCCTGTTTACAGTTTTTTTAACAGAAAAATAAATTCTTCCTGCGCATCTTTTATAACGTGTATTTTTGTATTTTTTATTCTGTTTGTTCCGATAAGCTTTTTTGTGAGCATATTATCGAAAGAAGCTTATGATCTGTATCTTACGGCAAAAAGCGCAGTATTTAGCGATCAGATCAGAAGCCTTCTTGAAAGCAGCAGGATTCTTGAAAGAGCAAACCTTCTCCTTTCAAATTTCAAAATAGAAGTTACCGGTGAAGAATTCAACAAAGCAGTTTCACAACTAGGTAAAACAGTCGGCTTTTTTTTGTATGAGCAGGCCAGCTCTATAGTTTCGAATGTGCTTAAGTTATTAGTAAACTTTTTTCTTATGCTGCTCGTTATCTACTTTCTTTTAATCGATGGCAACAAACTTGTTTCATTCATAACCGATCTTTCACCGCTGCCAGTGGAACAAAATGAAAAGCTTATTCAAAAGTTTAAGGATATGGCAGGCGCCGTTCTTATTGGCAATGGACTTGGTGGCTTGATTCAGGGTGTGCTGGGCAGCATCGTTTTTATGCTGTTTGGTTTAAAATCACCCTTTCTGTGGGGCGCAATAATGGCTCTGCTTGCATTTCTTCCGATTGTGGGAATAGGAGCTGTGTTTATTCCCGCAGCTATTTACCTTTTTCTGAATGGAAGGATTGCGGCGAGTATATTTTTTGTTATTTTTTACATAGTTCTTTCCAGTAGTATCGAATATTTCTTTAAGCCCAAGCTGGTGGGTGAGCGCGTAAAAATGCATGCACTTCTTGTGTTTTTTTCCGTAATGGGCGGATTGAAACTGTTCGGGATACTGGGCATTATTTACGGTCCCCTTGTTGCAACCGCATTTTTGACATTAACGGATATTTATCATTTAAATTACCGAAGACTGGTTGATCATAATAGGAATTTAGGAATTTAGGAATTTAGGAATTAAAATCAGTAGAATACCCTCAATCCCTCAATCCCTCAATCCCCAAATTCCTCAATTTATCAATCATATGCTTCCTTTGTGCCCTAGTGTCTTAGTGGCTGAACTGTTATCAAAAATCCAAAACAGGTGTTCATGTGATTTATACAGAGAAACCGTCCGAGATCACCATAGAACGCGAGATGAAAAAATCTTATCTCGATTATGCCATGAGCGTGATCATTGGAAGGGCATTGCCTGATGTGCGTGATGGTCTAAAACCGGTCCACCGCCGCGTATTATTTGCAATGCGCGAGTTGAAAAACGATTGGAACAAACCTTATAAGAAGTCAGCCAGAATTGTTGGTGATGTTATAGGTAAATATCATCCTCATGGCGATACAGCGGTTTATGATACTATTGTACGGATGGCCCAGGATTTTTCTTTGAGATATCCTCTTGTGGACGGCCAGGGCAACTTTGGTTCCATAGATGGAGATTCTCCTGCTGCAATGAGGTACACCGAGGTCAGAATGACGCGCCTGGCGCATCAGATGCTGGAGGACCTAGGCAAAGAAACGGTTGAATGGGTTCCGAATTATGATGAATCTTTAATCGAGCCCTGCGTGCTGCCGGCTAAATTTCCTAATCTTCTGATCAACGGTTCTTCCGGCATAGCAGTAGGCATGGCAACCAACATGCCGCCGCACAATCTTTCCGAAATAGTTGCGGCAATAAAAGCCGTAATAGACAATCCCGACATTGCATTGCATGATCTTATGAAATTAGTTCCAGGACCCGATTTTCCTACTGCCGGTATAATTTACGGTACCAGGGGGATTTATGACGCATATAAGACCGGTCGTGGCATAATCCGGGTGAGGGCAAGAGTTTTAGTTGAAAAAGATAAAAGGACTCAAAGCGAGACAATCGTAGTTACAGAACTCCCCTATCAGGTTAACAAAGCCAGGCTTATTGCAAATATTGCTGGCATGATAAAAAACAAACAGATCGAAGGGATAAAATATATAAGAGACGAATCAGACAGGGAAGGAATGAGGATCGTTCTGGGCCTTAAAAAAGATCAGTTCACCGGAGTGATAATAAACCAGCTTTATAAGCATACGCAGATGGAAAATACCTTTGGTATCATCTTTCTTGCTGTTGCAGGCAACCGGCCCAGACTTTTTTCTTTAAAAGAGATTCTTGAGCATTTCATACTCCACCGCAAGGAGATAATTATAAGGCGGACCAGGTATGAGCTGAAAAAAGCCCAAGAGCACGCTCATATACTTGAAGGTTTGAAAATTGCTCTTGATAACCTTGATGATGTTGTTTCTCTGATTCGAAAATCAAGATCGCCTGTTGATGCAAAAACAGGCTTGATTCAGAAGTTTACCTTGAGCGCTATCCAGGCTCAGGCAATATTGGATATGCGCCTGCAAAGACTGACTGGTCTTGAGCAGGAAAAGATATTGGAAGAATATGAAAACACACTTAAGGATATTGCCAGGTTCAAAGAGATACTTGGCAGCGAGCGTTTGGTGACAAATATTATCAAGGATGAACTTTCCGAGATACAAAAAGAGTTCGGAGACCGGCGACGCACCCAGGTTGTTGAATCTACAAAGGAAATAACTGTTGAGGATATGATTGTTGAGGAGGATATGGTGGTTACTGTTTCCAGAAGCGGTTATATAAAACGGAATCCGATTACGCTTTATAACAGCCAGCGGCGCGGAGGTAAGGGGAAAACCGCTATGGGAATGAAAGAGGAAGATTTCGTTGAGCATCTCTTTGTAGCTTCTACACACCATATCTTTCTCTTTTTCACAAACCTTGGCAGGGTTTACTGGCGCAAAGTGTATGAAATTCCTCAAGCCGGTCGTCTGAGCCGCGGCAAGGCAATCGTTAATCTTCTAAATCTTGAGAAGGATGAAAAGCTTACAACAATACTTGATGTGCCGTCATTTGAGCCAGGCTACAATGTTATTATGGCATCAAAGAACGGACTTGTTAAAAAAACAGATCTTATGGCTTACAGCCGGCCCAGGGCAGGAGGTATTATTGCGCTGAGTCTGGCTCCTGGTGACGAGTTGGTTGAGGCAAGAATTAGCGATGGCACAATGAATATTTTTCTATGTTCTGCCATGGGTAAATCGATACGTTTTCACGAGTCCGACATTCGTCCGACCGGTCGTGTTACCAGGGGGGTACGTGGGCTGCGTCTTGCTACGGGTGATCGAATTGTTGGGATGGAAGTTTTAAGCCATGGTCAGACCCTGTTTACCGCAACAGAATACGGATACGGAAAAAGAACTTCTATTGATGAGTATCCTGTCCAGAGACGGGGGGGCAAGGGTGTAATTACGATCAAAACAAGTGAGCGTAACGGAATGGTAGTTGCGATGCTCCTTGTTGAAGAAAAGGACGACATGATGCTTATAACAGACAGCGGAAAGCTTATACGCATGCCAATACACGGCATTTCAATTATAAGTCGCAACACCCAGGGTGTAAAGCTTATCGAGATGGCGCCTGAAGAGAAGGTTGTAGGAGCTGCATGGCTTGCTGAAAAGGAAGAAGAAGGTGAATGAAAATAATATAGATATAAATTCCACAAAGATCGGTGTTGTGGGAGCTGGAAACTGGGGCAGCGCCCTTGCCAATCTTCTTGGCTTGAAAGGTTTTAAGGTCGATCTTTGGGCCTTTGAAACCGAAGTGAGAGACCAGATTCAGAAATATAGAGAAAACAAGGTCTTTCTTCCAGGCATTTCTCTTTCGCCCAATATATTTCCATCGAATGATATTGCCGGGGTAGTTTCAGACAAAGACCTTGTAGTGATTGTTGTTCCCTCTCATGTTATGAGGGAGACGGCACGTAAGATTACGGGTTTAATTTCAAAGGATACGATCATTGTGTCGGCTTCAAAAGGGATTGAGAACAAAACCCATTTGACGATGTCCGGCGTGCTTAAAGAGATCCTTTTCGAAATTCCTGAAGGCAATTTTGCGGTTCTTTCCGGTCCGAGTTTTGCCCGGGAAGTTGCATTAAACGTTCCCACTTTAGTTACCGTGGCTTCAAAAGACCGTAAAGCGGCCGGCTTTGTGCAGCGTGTTTTTGCTACTCCGTTTTTCAGGGTATACACAAATAACGACATAATCGGAGTGGAGCTGGGCGGTTCTGTCAAGAATGTTATTGCTATAGCTGCCGGGATAATAGACGGCCTCGGACTTGGATTAAACACAAGAGCTGCCTTGATCACAAGAGGCCTTACAGAGATCAGACGTCTGGGTATAAAACTTGGAGCAAACCCGCGTACTTTTACCGGACTCGCCGGCATTGGCGACCTGGTCCTGACCTGTACCGGAGATTTAAGCCGCAATCACACAGTGGGGAAAAAGATTGGGCAGGGGAAGAAATTAAAGGATATTCTGTCTGAAATGTGTATGGTTGCAGAGGGGGTAAAGACAACTAAGTCTGTTTATAACCTGTCTCGCAAGCTCGGTGTTGAGATGCCCATTTCCTGCGAGATCTATCATATTCTTTATGACGATTTTTCTCCAAAAGAGGCTTTGTACAGGCTGATGACACGTGATCTTAAGCAGGAGCTGGATGAGAGGTGATTGAAGATTGAAGATTGAAGATTGATGATTGAAGATTGAAGATTGATGATATTCTATCCCGCCTGCCTCGCCTGAGCAAGTCGACGAAAGGACGAAGAGTATTGAGGAGGGCTCGCGATGGCGGGCGGGTAATTTTATAACAAAAAGACAGAGCGAAGCGATTCCACAAATCGACAATCGACAATCGACAATCGACAATCATCAATTTATTGTTTTGTAAGCATAGGATAGTGGCCGAAGTTAGAACCATGCCCAGATAAAGAGTATGACAGACAGAAAAGAAAATTATCCATCGTGTTTTGGTGCGCTTGATTCTGTTTTTCCAAAGAGCGACGATGGTCTTAGAACTACTCCGGAAGCCTGTTTTGCCTGTTCTTATAAAACAGAGTGCTTAAGATCAGCTATGAGCAGATCAGGCGGCCTGCAAGTTCGGGAAGAAATTGTAGATAGAGCCTATGAATCCGGCATGATCGGCTTTCTGGACAGATGGTCTAGAAAAAAGGACCTTAGCCGTAGAAGAAAGGAACTAAAGAGTAAACTATGAAATCTATCAAAAAGATAACAATTTCAGGCAAAAGAGTTTTGGTCAGAGTCGATTTTAACGTTCCCATGGATAGCCACCAGAATATTACAGATGATTCCCGGATACGGGCTGTTTTGCCTACCTTGAAATATGTCCTGGATCATAATGCAAAGCTGATCATAGCCTCACATCTGGGCAGACCTGATGGAAAGGTATTACCTGAGTTCAGTCTTGCCCCGGTAGCCAAGCGTCTTGGCAGGCTCCTTGAAAAAGATGTCAAGATGGCAACGGACTGTATCGGGCCTGATGTAAAAGCGCTGGTATCCAACATGAAAACCGGTGATGTTGTGCTTCTTGAGAATCTGCGTTTCCACTCAGAGGAGGAGAAGAATGATGATGCATTTGCAAAAGAGCTTGCAGCGCTTTGCGATGTGTATATAAATGACGCTTTTGCTGTATCACACCGCGTTAATGCTTCTGTTGTAGCTGTAACAAAATATGCCCCTTTATCCGGCGCAGGTTTTTTGCTGCAGAACGAAATTGCCTACTTTAAACAGGCAATAGATAATCCACAACGACCCCTTGTTGCTATTATTGGTGGTTCAAAGGTGTTTGGCAAACTAAAGGCATTGGGAAACATGCTGGAACGCGTTGACAAATTCATAATTGGCGGCGCTATGGCGAACACTTTCTTGAAAAGCAGAGGCTATGCTGTTGGGAAGTCAAAGATAGAAGAAGATCTTGTTGAGGCAGCCGGATTGATAATGAAAAAGGTTGCTGAACGCGGCATAAAGTTCTATCTCCCAGTGGATGCGGTAGTGGCAAGCCGTTTTAGTCCAAAAGCTGAAACAAAAACAGTGCCTATACAGGAAATCCCTTTAAATTGGATGATCTTGGATATAGGCCCTGCCACATCTTTACTCTATTCTGAAGCCATGTATGATGCAAAAACAATAATCTGGAATGGCCCTATGGGAGTATTTGAAATGGACGCTTTCAGCAGGGGAACAATGGCCATGGTACATAGTATGGCCAATTCTTATGCGCTTACAATTGTCGGTGGCGGTGATACGGATGTTGCTGTGCACAAGGCACGCGAAACCGACAGGATGACGTATATATCAACGGGCGGAGGGGCTTTTCTTTCCTTGATGGAAGGAAGAATACTGCCGGCTGTAGCTGCGCTGGACGAGGTTGAGGGGAAAGCGGAGATTTAGCGGGCCTATGACCTTTAAGTCTTTTTCCGGCAAATATAAGATTCTGATTATTGTAGCTGTATGTGCTATTGCCCTCTCAGGATATTTGTACGGCATACCTTTGTGTGAGAAGATCATCCAATCTTATAATCTTTTTTCCGACAGAGAAAAGATCAAAATTTTTATCACCTCCTTTGGAATGGGAGCACCTCTGGTTTTCATAATAATTCAGATCCTCCAGGTCTTGTTCGCTCCTGTTCCCGGCGAAGCTTCGGGTTTTATCGGAGGTTACCTCTTTGGGACAGCTAAGGGTTTTTTGTATTCCAGTATAGGTCTTACGGTAGGATCGTGGATCAATTTTACAATCGGCCGCTTTTTGGGAAAACATTATGTCAGAAAACTGATTCCGGCCAGGCAATTAGAAAAATTCGATACCATTGTTAAACATCAAGGTGTTATTGTTCTCTTTATTCTATTTGTTTTTCCCGGCTTTCCTAAAGACTATCTCTGTTTTTTTTTAGGATTGAGCGCCCTTCCTGTTAAGGTTTTCCTTATGCTTGCTTCCATAGGGCGCATGCCCGGAACATTTATGCTCAGCCTTCAGGGAGCATTTCTTTTTAATCAAATGTACTGGTTTTTTGCTCTGATTTTGGGTTTGTGTCTTGTATCTGTCTTTTTTGCATACAGGTATCGAGAGCACCTCTATCAATGGATAGAAAAGTTTAACAACAGG
>DAOVDN010000136.1 GCA_030669465.1 Desulfobacterales bacterium
ATCAAAAAGTAAAAAAGGGAAATGTTCTTGAAACAGCCCGAATCGCTGGTATCATGGCGGCAAAAAAGACCTCGGAGCTAATTCCCATGTGCCATCCACTTAATATCACACATATAACGGTTGATTTTTTTCCTGATAAAACAGCAAGTTCAATCAGGATCGAAGCATCGGTTCGTCTTTTTGGCCGGACAGGTGTTGAAATGGAGGCCCTCACAGCGGTATCTGTAGCAGCACTTACAATCTATGATATGTGTAAATCATATGATAGAGCAATGGCTATTTCCAGTATATACCTTCTTGAAAAATCAGGCGGAAAAAGCGGAACGTTTGTACGAAAATCCCATCACGAAAGCATAAGAGTATGAATCACTCATTTTTCCACAGGATCATATCGCTCATTTTTTTCGCTATTATGCTCTCCTTCTTTATTGCGGGATGCGCTGCTAAAAAATATCCGCTAATCAGGATTTCTTCTTCAGAATATCCGGAATTTTCCGATGATATGTTCTATGACGGCTTGGAATATAGCATCCTGCAGAGCATTTCATATCTCAAGAAAGTTCCGTCTGCCAGGAGGTTTAAGTTTGGGAAAGATTTTTTTAATTCAGCCCATATGATCAAATCTCTGGAGCATTTTCTAAATTTTATACAGACAAAACCATCAAAAGAGGAACTGAAAAAATTTATTGAGTTTAATTACCTGGTTTACAGATCTGTCGGAGACAGTAAGCCGGGACGGGTTCTTTTTACAGGCTATTACGAGCCTATTTTGCGAGGAAGTCTCGAACAAAGCGCTAAATACAGATTCCCTGTGTATGCCCGCCCTTATGATCTGACCAGTATCGATCTTTCTTTGTTTTCTCCACGGTTCAAAGGAGAAAGGATAGTCGGCAGATATACTGATCAGAAAGTTGTGCCTTACTATGAACGTAAGGAAATTGAATATAAAGATTCTTTAGAAGACAAGGCCGAGCAGCTTGCCTGGGTTAAGGACCAGGTCGATCTCTTTTTTCTTCAAATCCAGGGTTCGGGAAAGATTTATCTTGATAGCGGAAAGACAATTAACGTTCATTATCATGCCACAAACGGCCGGCCATACCGGAGTATAGGGAAGCTCCTTATTGAAAGGGGAAGAATTGATAGATCGCAGATGTCTATGCAAAATATTCGCGCTTATTTGCGCGACAATCCGGAAGAGGTCAAAGCTATTTTAAATTACAACCCCAGCTATGTATTCTTCAAGATAGAAAAAGACGGTCCTTTGGGCTGCCTTGAGGTCAAATTGACTCCGGGCAGATCAATAGCATTGGACAGGCGTATATTTCCCTTGCCTGCTCTGGCCTTTATTGAGACCGAAAAGCCTTTAATCGATGGCTCCGGACAGATTAATACCTGGACGGATTTCAGCCGATTTGTCCTGAGCCAGGATACAGGTGGAGCGATCCGGGGGCCGGGTCGTGCCGATCTATTCTGTGGAAATGGAAAATATGCTGAAATTGCGGCAGGTCACATGCAGCATAGTGGAAAGCTGTATTTTCTTATCCTTAAACCGGAAATTAGTCGAGTGGGAAGATAGTTGGGTGGTCGAGTAGTTGAGTGGTTGAGTGGTCGAGTGGTCGAGTAGTTGAGTTCGGCAAGCTTGACAGTTGTCTGACAAATAAGTACTATACACAACGTTGCTGGATACTGGATACTGGATACTGGATACTGGTCATTTCAAAAACATCTTGAAACCAGCAACCAGCAACCAGTAACCAGTAACGAGCAACGAGTATCCAGCAACCAGCAACCAGTATCCAGTATCCAGCAACCAGCAACCAGCAACCAGTATAGAGGTATTTATATGTTTGGCATTGGTATGCCTGAGATGATCTTAATCCTGGCAATAGCTCTTATTGTTATTGGGCCAAAAAAACTTCCTGATCTTGCAAAATCCCTGGGCCGCGCTATGCGTGAATTTAAGAAGGCTACAGCAGAACTTAAAGAATCAGTTGAAATTGATAATGAATTAAATGAATTAAAGGATGTTAAAAAGGCCTTTGATGATATGAATAAAGATATCAAAGATACTGTTAATATGGAGCTTGGACACGAAAATAAAGTTCAAAGCGTTTCCACTCTTTCTGATAATGAAAAAAGTAAAAAAGAACTGAAAAAGGAAGGACCGGAAGTATCAGAAGGATCTTTAAAAGATGAGTAGCGATGAGAAAAAAATTCCTTTTACCGGTCACCTTGAAGAGCTCAGGAAACGTCTTATTGCCTGTTTTATAGCTGTCGGCATAGGCTTTGCTGTTTCATACGGGTTCAAAGAGAAGCTCTTCCAAATCTTGAGCCGTCCCCTGGTATCGGTAATGGGAGCAGATGACAGGCTTATTTTTACCGGCCTTCCCGAGGCTTTCTTTACTTATCTGAAGGTAGCTTTCCTCTCCGGCTTAATGCTGGCAGCTCCTGTTATCCTCTACCAATTCTGGATGTTTGTTGCTCCAGGGCTGTATAACAAGGAAAGACGTCTTCTTGTTCCCATAGTCTTTCTTTCCTCTTTTTTCTTTATTGGAGGAGCGCTTTTTGGATATTTTGTTGTTTTTCCATTTGGTTTCAAGTTCTTTTTAGGCTTTGCCACTGAAATCATACAACCGCTTCCATCCATGCGAGAATATTTAAGTTTTTCTTCAAAGCTATTGTTTGCCTTTGGACTTGTTTTTGAACTTCCGCTGATCATTACTTTTCTGGCAAAACTCGGCATTGTTTCAGTCGATTTTTTAAAGAAAAACAGAAAATATGCTATCCTTCTATTTTTTGCCGGCGCTGCCATGTTAACTCCACCTGATGTTGTAACCCAGATCATGATGGCGCTTCCATTAATGGTTTTATATGAAATAAGCATCCTTGGTGCCAGGGTTTTTGGTAAAAAAAAGTCCGAAAAAGAATGAATACCACGAAGGACACGAAGATCACGAAGAAATAAGAAGATAACAAGGTTTTCTTCGCGCTCTTCGTGTGCTTCGTGGTGAATAACATGCTGTAATTAGAATTGCTGTCAAATGTTCTTTATCGTTGACAGAGCTGTTTTTACCTGATAGGGAAATTTTATATCTGACAGAAATTTGAAAACTGGCTTTTAGTTACAGTAACTATGGAGGCGGAAAAAACGGCAACACGGTTGCCTTGCTCCAGAATATGGAATGTTCGGACTATGGAGCGAGCCGACCGTGTCGGCGGAAAAAACGGCAACCCCGCCTGCCATCGCCATGTATACTATGCGGTGCATGCACTCTGTTGTCCGGCATTGGCGGGCAACACGGTTGCCTTGCTCCAGAATATGGAATGTCCGGACGTACCTGCCTGCCGGCAGGGATAAAAAAATGAGTTTTCAAATTTCTGTACAATATGGAAAATGAAAGGAGGTGAAGTTTGTCTATGGGTAAAAGATCTTTGATAGTTATGGTGATTGTGGGGATTGCCGCTCTGTTTGTTGTGAGCGCTGTTTATGCCGGGACTGCGGTGCAGGATGTGGTCAAGATGGAAAACAAGGCGTATGCTAAACATAAAAAGGGCATAGTCATGTTTTCACATAAGAAACATAATGAGACTTACAAACTCGGCTGCGGAGAGTGCCATCACGATGCAAACAACAAACCGCTGGACAATCTTAAACTGGGAGACGATGTTCAAAATTGCATCGAGTGCCACAAGAAACCGAGCAGAAAGCCGAGAGCTAAAAAAGGCGCTCCTAAGCTTACACAAGCACAAAAGTTAGAATATCATGCAGAGGCTATACATTTAAACTGTATAGACTGCCACAAGAAATCTAACAAGAAAACCGGAACGAAGGCAGCGCCTACATCCTGCGCAAAGTGCCATCCTAAGAAGGCGAAGTAATAGCAAGTACTTTATAAGTTAAAGAAATAAAAAACATGGGCGAGCATCTTCAACTTAAGATACTCGCCCATATTTTTTTTGATCGTAATAGTTCAGCCAATTTTAGACAGGATAAACAGGATTGGCATGATAGTTTCTTTATCCTGTTGATCTTAGTTTAGATCCTTGACCTTACGCTTAATTTCAACCTTTCTTTCTGCAAAATTAAGAATCAGGTCTACGTGTTTTCCAGTAGCAACAAGGTAATTAAACAATTGGACTTCCTTGGTTAAATAAAAATATACAAGCATTTAACTGGGCAGGCATGAGCTCTAATAATTCGCCTAACTGATTTGAGCTCTAACAGGTTGTGATAGATGGTTTTGATAACTGGATTTATATCATGTCTATCCTGTTATCCTGTCAAATATTTTGCCTCCAGTGAACTTCTACTTTTGATCTTTTTATAGAAAAGTGCATTACGGACCATTGCCTCTGCCCACGAGGGTGTGCCGAGCGCATGCAGATGGGTATATGTTGCAAGGA
>DAOVDN010000105.1 GCA_030669465.1 Desulfobacterales bacterium
AATGTCCATTGCAACCTCCTGATTTTGGGTTAATAATAATTTTACAATTGATCTTTTATCACTCATAATTACAGAGGTTGCAATATTTTAGTTTATGGAGTCGGCTGCTTGCTTGCCGCGTAGCGGCTTCGTCCAACAACGCGGTTTCACTCGGACGGCTAGAAGCAGCGGCCTTTTGACACATCGTAGCCGTCAAGACATACTCTAACATAATGACATTCTGCACCTGCGCGAACTCTACAAACAAATGGACGAAACGGTTCTAAAGGCTGGCAGGATATAGATATTCCTCATGATTTTTACGATTATCTGCCGGAAAACGACCGATTCTACAGTTCAAGGAGCCATCTTATTAAATTCTTTTTAAATACTTTTGTGTTTTTGTACCAGGCGCTAAAAGTGGCAAACAGAGGTTATGTGATGGAAAACGGCCGCATAACGCTCGTAGATTCCGCAGAAAATCTTCTTTCAAACAGAGAGGTTAGAAAGGCATATCTTGGATTGTAAGGAGCGCTCTTAAAATTGCACGCAGATCAATTCTCTAACCCGTATAAACTGTAACTGGTACCTTTCTAAGTTATAGTCCCCATCCCTTTTTGGGTAGAAACCCTGGCTACCCGATAATCCCCAACCCGAAATTTTCTCAAACCTGGAGATGGTTTCCTTCCTTGTGACATGTAAGCAGATATTTGTGGAATAGCGAAATCCTCATTCTGGAGCGAGGCAACCGCGTTGCCCGCCAGTGCCGGACAACGGAGTGCAAGCACTGCATGGTATACATGGCGATGGCAACCGCGTTGCCGGATTATCCGCCGACACGGTCGGCTTGCTCCAAAAGCGCAACAAATAATTTCTTTTTGATCACATACCAGGGAACTATCCCCAAACCTGAGAATTTACCTGTTAGTGCAGGGAAAGTTCCAGCGAACTTTTAAACCTGTGAACGCTTACAAAATTTTATAATCTTTAAAAAATGAATATTTTTTGTTGACTAAACAAAAAGTATCAATTATTCCTCTCTTTAATAACTAAATTATATTCAGTAAATTATAGGAAACTAAAAATTTTTAAAGGAGGGAAGGGTATGGACGAAAAGAAAATGGCGAAATACTGGAAAAAGAACCTTTCTATAATGGTGGTTCTGCTGAGCATCTGGACATTGGTTTCGTATCTGTTCGGCATTGTTTTCGTAAACCAGCTTAATCAGATTAAGCTCGGTGGTTTTCCGCTAGGCTTCTGGTTTGCGCAGCAGGGCTCCATTTATGTCTTTGTGGCGCTAATTTTTGCCTACTGTATTTTTATGTCAAAACTGGACAAAGAATACGACGTTCATGAATAAAATTGATGGGGCTCAACCCAACCTACACGAAATAGAGGTTTTTGGTCACCTACTAAATAAGTAAGGAGGAGGAATAAAAAGTGTCTATTCTTGCATGGACTTATATAATGGTTGGAATTACTTTTAGTATCTATATAGGAATTGCGTGGACATCAAGGGTTAGGGATACTAAAGGTTTTTATGTGGCAGGAGGCGGCGTGCCGGCCCTGGCCAACGGCATGGCTACAGCGGCAGACTGGATGAGCGCCGCATCTTTTATCTCTATGGCGGGTCTCATATCTTTTATGGGATATACCGGCTGCATTTATCTTATGGGATGGACAGGAGGATATGTTCTCCTTGCTCTTTTCCTTGCTCCTTACCTGAGAAAGTTTGGTAAATATACGGTTCCGGATTTTGTGGGTGACCGTTACTATTCAAATGTAGCGAGGACTATTGCCCTTATCTGCGCTATCTTTGTTTCATTTACATACGTTGCAGGCCAGATGCGGGGTGTTGGAATCGTGTTTAGCCGTTTCCTGGAGGTTGACGTTAACACGGGAGTCATTATCGGTATGGCAATAGTCTTTATGTATGCGTCCCTCGGAGGGATGAAAGGTATTACCTGGACACAGGTTGCCCAGTACTGCATACTTATCATTGCCTATTTGATCCCTGCCATTGCCATCTCTTTCAAGATAACAGGGCATTTTATCCCGCAGATAGGATTTGGCAGTACAGTAGTCGAGGGAACAAATGCAGGGATATTCCTTCTCGATGTGCTTGACAAACTGAATACAGACCTTGGTTTTGCGGAATACACCTCCGCCTTTGGCCCGGGCAACAAGTCGATGATCGATGTTTTTTGCATTACCTTTGCCCTCATGGTTGGAACGGCCGGTCTTCCGCACGTGATCGTCCGCTTTTACACTGTTCCCAGTGTCAAGGCAGCAAGACTGAGTGCAGGGTTTGCCCTGATGTTCATTGCAATTCTGTACACGACCGCTCCGTCTGTAGCGGGCTTTGCACGTTATAATATGATCGACACCTTGAACAACAAGGAATACAAGGCAGCTCCGTCATGGTTTAAAAACTGGGAAGAAACAGGACTCGTCGCATGGGTGGACAAAAACAATGACGGGATCATACAATACAGGGCAGGTAAACCGTTTGTGGGAAAACCAAAGTTCGCAGACAGTTCCGGTGATTATGGACAAAGGGTGATTTCCAACAAGCTGACAGCAAATGCTAACGAGCTCTATGTCGACCGTGACATCATTGTGCTGGCAAATCCTGAGATCGCCAATCTTCCTGCATGGGTTATTGCTCTGGTTGCTGCAGGAGGCCTGGCAGCGGCTTTATCGACGGCATCAGGCCTGCTCCTGGTGATATCGTCCTCTGTTTCCCATGACCTGTATTACAGATTGATAAATCCAAAGGCTACTGAAAAACAGCGACTTCTCCTGGGTCGCATTATGATCGGTGTGGCTGTTTGTATTGCAGGATATTTTGGCATACATCCCCCGGGATTTGTCGCTCAGGTGGTGGCGTTCGCTTTTGGGCTTGCTGCATCCAGCTTCTTTCCGATCATTGTTCTTGGTATATTCAACAAGAAGACCACAAAAGAAGGGGCTATTACTGGAATGGCATGCGGTATTATCTTCACAGCGATATACATTATCCAGATAAAATTTTTCGGTGTAAAACCATGGTTCTTTGGAATAAGCGCTGAAGGAATCGGAACCATAGGTATGCTCATAAATTTTGCACTGACAACTACTGTTTCGAGGTTCACTCCGGAGCCGCCTCAAGAAGTCCAGGATATGGTTGAAAGTATTCGTTATCCAAGGGGCACTGGAGAAGCAACAGCACATTAAGGGTAAGTAAATAAAGTTTGAAGTGAGCTAAAGTTTAGCTCACTTCAATTTGCCCTTACCACTCTTTTCCACCCTTTGGGAAGAGCTTGAGGTAAAGAAAGCCGGATAGTGCAATCAGGGGAATAGTCTGGACAAGGCCGATAAGCGAACGGTTTTCGGGTCGAAAAAGGGAAAGGGCGCTCAGAATGAACAAAAAAATGTAACCCAAACGATTGAACCTGTATATTAGCCAGATAAGGTAGATGTTTACACCCGGCACTACAAAACTCCAGAAAGCAATAATCAGATTGCCGATTCCAGTCTCTGCAATTGACGCAGCTATTTTTCCCAGCCCGTAAAAGGTAACAGCAGCAAGGATTGCCAGAAGCAAAAAGTTCCATCCGTAGTACGATTCCTTTTTGGAAAGTTCCACACGATTGCGCAAAAACCTTTCAAACCTGTCTTCATCCATTTCAGCAGACAGTATTTCGTATATCTCTTTCTTTGTCTTTCCTTGAGCGATAAGAGTCTCTATTCTTTCTTCAATTTTCTTTGCCACGGCCTATCCATTCCCTATAGCTTCAGGTGAAAATAATCTTCTACAAAAGCCTGCACTTCGCTTATAAGCAAAAAGGCTTTCTTAAGGGTATGTCTCTCAATATCTGTAAGTTCAGAGGGGTTTATATAGTTATCGGGCCCTTCGGTATTTTCTCTCATATCAAGTTGATGTTCGAGACGAAGCTGCATCTGAAATTCGTATGATTCCCTTATCCTGGTTGCAAAGTCTCCGGATATGAAATTTTGCTCTTTAAGAGACTCTATTCTCTCAAGGGTATTTGTAGCTGCAATCCCATGATCAAGAGACATGAGACGGGCAAAATCAACAAACGGCACAAGTCCTTTTGTCTTTAGATCAATATGCTTTTTATGTTTGCCGTTCTTTTCCACGATGAAATTCTTAAACAGGGAAAGTGGGGGCCTTGCAGTCATGCAATCCCTTGCCAAATGGTGAATAAAGATCTTTTCCTTAAGGCCCCTTTTGACAAGATGGTTTCGCAGCCTGTGGGCCAGCTCAATCTTGCCAAAGGCAGATCTGAAGTCAAAAAATATGGTTGAGTGTAGAACCTCATCCGGATCAGGAGAGAATATCAAGTGATCAAAGAGTCTTTGCCATTCTGAGAAAGGCTGGTTCCACTTAGGATTTGAGGCCATTATGTCTCCCTTGCACAGGGAATAGCCGCATGCAGCAAGATGGTTCACAGCCTTTTTGGCTAACTTCAAGAAATATTCCCTGGCTTCTTTTTTCCGGTCCGGGCCATCAGGGTCTTCGTATATGATAGCATTGTCCTGATCGGTTGCAAAAGTCTGTTCCTTCCTCCCCTCGCTTCCCATGACTATCCAGCAAAATGGTAGAGGCGGGGATCCTATCTCCTCTATCAGGAGGGTCAGGATGCGGTCCAATATCTGATCATTGAGCACAGTAATCATGCGTGTGATATTGTTTGCCTTTGCACCATCCTGAACCAGAGCCCTCACAACATCCATAATTTTTTTTGAGAGAGGGTAGAGTCCTTCAATTTTTGTCTGAGCAACTATTTCTCCAAACAATGCTATGGGGGATTTTCCCTGCAACAAGAGTATGTCATGAGCCGTTATAACACCCGTGATTTCTCCCTGTTGTTCAACAGCAAGGTGGTGGATACGGTTTTTCAGCATGAAAAGGAGAGCATCAAAGCAGACTGCCTGCGACGATATGCTCTTTACCGGAGATGTCATGATCGACTTTACCGGTTCGTCTGAACTGATTCCCCTTGCAATCAGCTTTGTCCTGAGGTCTTTATCCGTAACTATGCCGTTCACCTTTCCATCCTTGCCCTTGACAAGGAGTGAGCCTATCCGGTACCTGGCCATTTTTTCGGATGCTGCTCGAACTGTATCATCAGGCAGGCAGGTGCGGGGAGTCCTTTTTATAGTTCCGCCAATATCCTGGCTGAAAAGGTAAAGAGCGCTCTGGGCTTTGGGAGCGGCCTTTTTTCTGCGCAGCTCGGAGTATGCCGCATGAATATACTTTTCGCAAAAATT
>DAOVDN010000050.1 GCA_030669465.1 Desulfobacterales bacterium
ATATAATTCTCTTAAAATTCATAATTTGAGAATTCGCTTTGCTTAATTCCTCAATTCCTTAATTCCTCAATTTTTTGAAGGAGATATGCTTTCAATATATTTAAATAATTCATCCGCAAGATCTTTGTCAAGACCGTTGAGAATCCTATACTGTTCAAGCGCAGCGTTTCTGTTGCCAGGAATCAAATACATAAGGCCCAATATATGGTGAGCTTCCGCATAATCGGGTCTGATCTGTATGGCCTGCTTGAGGGCTTTTATTGCCTCTTCATGGAGGTGAAGTTTTGCATAAGAAAACCCCAGGCTATATTGAAGTTCCGCATAATCGGGCTTTCCGCTTATGGCCTTCTTGTAGGATTCTATTGCCTCTTCATAGCGCCCAAGTTCAGCATAGACAGCTCCTATCTTATATGAGGTTTCCGCATAATCGGGTCTGGCCTGTATGGCTTGCTTGTAGCCTGCTATATCCTGCACGACAATCTTTATCTGCCGGTGCATTTTATATGTATTTAAAAAAGAAAATATGATGAAGAACAAAACAGCTAATATAGCCCTTGGCATACTGATTTTTCTATGCTTAACAAAAAACCCGCCGTCAAGGTCCCACACAGCATGTCTTTCTCTTCTTAATTTATAATAAGCTATAACCATTGTTATGGGAGTGATAAAAGGAATTCCTACACCCATACCATTGCACCATATTGAAAGACTCCGCCTGAGAGCGCTTAAAAAGTCAGGTTTGTGTTGAAATATGTTAACTACTCTGGTTCTTAAAAGCCATTTGCCTGGCGTTGTCCCGAAAATACTTAAAAAGCCTGCTTCTACAAAAATCCATATGAATATTAATAACGCTGGAAAGATGATTATGGGAATATCAAATTTAGAAAGGGTGCGATCAACATTTATGGATATGAGAAAGAATCCAAACAGGAGATAATCAATACTCCTTGCCAAACAACGCACCCATGGACGTATTTGAGAAGCTGCTGAAGTTTCCCCGGAAGTTTCCCGATTAGAATAAAATTGTGATGTGGTTTTTTCGGATTCTCCTTCTGAAGATAAAGATTCTCCTTCTGAAGATAAAAAAGATAGTACCCTCTCATACGCCTCGTTAATCTCCTTTAATTTTTCCTCGGCCTTCTGCTTTAGTCGAGAATTTCCAAGAAAGCGGTCCGGATGCCAGACATTGACCAGATCTCTATAAGCTTGCTTCACATCATCCGGCGAAGCTTTTGAGTCAAGTTCAAGAATTTCGAAACATCTTCGAATATCCATTTTTTTATTTCACCACAAAGAGTGCCAAATGTCAAAATCCAACATTAGTTGAGTGGGAAATTAGTTGAGTGGTCGAGTGGTCGAGTGGTCGAGTGGGGAAATGGTTGACTACTCGACTACTCGACTAATTTGTGGCACACATATTGCTTCTTCATTAACTTAAGTTTTCAAGCAAAAATGCCGATGTACTCATTGTATAGATCTTATGAAGTAGTCGAGTAGGGAATTGGTCGAGTGGGATGATTGGATGATTGGATGATTTGTTGATTGGTTAACAAATGACAAATGACTAATGACCATTTAACCATTTAACCACTCGACTACTCGACCAATTTTGAAAGGAGGAACGAAAGAAAATGACGGAACCAACGAAAACAATGGACCAGGCCGTGAAGGCCATGAAAGACAGAGAAGGGAAATATCTTACCTTTTCTCTGGCAGGCGAAGAGTACGGCATAGGCATCCTGAAGATCAAAGAAATCATCGGAATGATGCCGATTACCACGGTGCCCCAGACACCGGAGTTTGTGAAAGGGGTGATAAACCTTCGCGGCAAGGTCATCCCTGTGATCGATTTAAGACTAAGATTTTCAATGGAAGAGAGCGAGTATACCGAACGCACCTGCATAATCGTGGTCGAGCTCAAGAGCCATGCAGCAGACATCCTGATCGGAACAGTGGTCGATTCCGTCTCAGAGGTCTTAAACATCAAAGCAGACGACATTGAAGATACGCCGGCATTCGGAACCAGCCTGAATACGGCATACATTCTCGGCATGGCCAAGATGGAAGGAGGCGTCAAGATTCTGCTCGATATCGATCGGGTGATTAGTGCAGAAGAGGTAGTCCTGCTTGAAAGCGCTGCATAGATGGTTGATTCGTTGATTGGTTGATTCGTTGATTGGATACTGGATGCTGGATACTTGATGCTGGATACTTGATGCTGGATTATTATCCAGTTTTTATCATTTCATCCAGAAACCAGTATCCAGAAACCAGTATCCAGAAACCAGAAAAAAGGAGAACAGACAATGTTAACAAGAGCAAAAAATATTCTATCAAGAACTTTATGTATCTATGTCCTGCTTTTACTCTGGCTGTTATGTTATGCCCCTTTCGGCAGGGTCGGATGTGAAGCATCGGATAAAACCTATGTTGGTTCGGATGCATGCATGGAATGTCATGAAACAGAGTACAAAAGTTTTAAAACATTTTCGCACAAAAGAAATTCATTCAAGTCTATCAAAACCATGAAAAAGAGATTGACCAATGAAGAGTTTAGAGGATGTCTTAAATGCCATACTACAGGGTATGGTGAACCAGGCGGGTTTAAATCAGAAGCGGAAACACCCCATCTTAAAGACGCAGGCTGTGAAGTCTGTCACGGTCCCGGCGGCATCCATGTGGAAACAGGCGACCCTGAGGATATCACCGGGCAATTGACGCTGAAGGCATGTGAAACATGCCATAATTCGGAACGGGTAGGAGCCTTTCACTATAAACCCTTAATCTATGGGGGGGCGCACTAATGAAAAATAAAACGACAGATAAAACGACAAAAAGTATGCCGCTTATGATCGGCGGCCTTGCGATTCTCTTTTCACTTATTCTTGGCTCTATAATCTATATTAATATCTCAGACCAGCGAAGTCATATTAAAGCAGAGGTTTATCATGCAACAAACATGCTCGCAGACACATTCTATAACGGCATGATCTATCCAATGGCTACAGGCGACTCCGAAGCTATCGAACACCAGATGGCAGGACTTGAAGACCTTATGGAAAAAGGAGAAGAAGTTTTGATCTTCGGTTTTGACAAGCATATAACATATGCCTCTGAAAAAAAGAGAATCGGAAATAAGATAACCGAACTGACTGATTCATCCGATCTGGAAGCCGCTATTGATCAATTGATA
This sequence comes from Desulfobacterales bacterium, assembly GCA_030669465.1. Next base: position 3,194 of record DAOVDN010000050.1, read on the forward strand.
CAAAACGGCAAATCCGATCAGACCGGATATGAAGAAAGCGTGGGAGGAAAGCCCTGTCTGACCACGATTCGCCCCATTCTAAACGAAAATCGCTGCTCTCACTGCCATGGTTCAAGCCAGCCCGTTCTCGGAGGACTGATGGTAAGAGAGAGTCTCGAGGAGATGTATAAAGACCTTGGAAAGCTCCGGAATAAGAATATAATTATAGGTCTTTCCGGAAGCTTAATCGTTATCCTGGTGCTTTTTCTATTGATTTCGAGAGTGGTTATCCGTCCCATTAAAAGAGTCGCAAATACACTGCATGATGTTGTCGGCCAGGTAGCCTCATCATCAGGCCAGGTCTCACAGGCAAGCCAGTCTCTTGCTGAAGGGGGATCCGAGCAGGCAGCCTCAATCGAAGAGACATCATCATCCCTCGAAGAGATGTCTTCCATGACCAAGCAGAATGCAGATAATGCGGGACAGGCGGACAATCTTATGAAAGAGACCAGCCATGTGGTATCAGATGCCAACTCTTCCATGACCAAACTTACCACATCCATGGAAGAAATTTCAAAAGCCAGTGATGAAACCCAGAAGGTTGTCAAGACAATCGATGAAATAGCCTTTCAGACCAATCTGTTAGCATTAAATGCAGCAGTAGAAGCAGCCCGCGCAGGCGAGGCAGGAGCAGGTTTTGCAGTAGTGGCGGAAGAGGTCAGAAATCTGGCGCTCCGTTCTGCCGATGCAGCCAAAAACACGGCTGTGCTGATAGAAGGAACGGTAAAAAAGATCAAAGGCGGATCCGAACTGGTAGCGCAAACCAGTAATGCATTTAGCAAGGTTGCGGAAAGCTCTTCCAAAGTAGGAGAACTTATTGCCGAAGTTACTGCGGCATCGAATGAACAGGCCCAGGGTATTGAGCAGGTAAACACCGCCGTAGCCGATATGGACAAGGTAACCCAGCAGAACGCAGCTAATGCTGAAGAGTCTGCTTCTGCCTCTGAAGAGCTGAGCGCACAGGCAGAGCAGATGGTGGGGATTGTAGAAGAACTGGAAGGTCTGGTCGGCGGAAGCGGGAACGGAACTGCAAGCAGGCGGCAGACATTAACCGGAAAGCATAAGATAAAAGCAAAAAAGAGACTTCCGGCTTCTGCGGAAAAGACCATAGTTCCGGCAGTCCGCAAAACAAAACCGGAAATCAGCCAGGGCGCGGAAGTAAGGCCTGATCAGGTAATACCTTTAGATGATAAGGATTTTAAGGATTTTTGATTGGTTGCTCGTTGCTGGTTGATTGGATGATTCGTTGATTGGTTAACAAATGACGTAACCATTCACGGACCACAGGACTGTCGAAAGTCCGCTCTGGAGTACTCCATTACTCCATTACTCCAATACTCCGTCTTCGTACTGAGTATGACAAGGCTTAGAACTGAATAGGGGAAACCGTGAACGGTTACCAAATGACAAATGACAAATGACAAATGACCATTTAACCACTAGACCACTCGACTACTCGACCAATTGCGGAGCAAAAATGAAGATAAAAAAATCAATACAGATCATTCTTCCTCTAGCTGTATTTCTACTCCTGGCCGGAATGACCATACTGGTATGGGAGCGTGAGGTGGCCCACAAGAAGGAGATATTTCAAAATTATACAGCCTCCTCTGCCAATGAGATTGCTCGCGGTCTGGAATATTCAGTCGACAATTATGCTGCTGTTTTAGGAGCATTCAGAGACCGCTGGCTGGAGCGCACTGAACGGTCTCAGGAGCGTTTCGAGGGATTTGCTCATATCTACATGAAGCGCTTTCCTGACTTTGAGAGAATATACCTGCTGAATCGTATGGGTGTTGTTCGCTGGGCAGCGCCGCTTGAGGGGAATGAAGAGGCAAAGTATTTTGTTGAGGTAGAAGAATTGCAAAAGATCGGAAGCGCAGGTGTGGCGAAGCTGCCTCAGGGAGGCATTGGATTTTCCATCTGTGTCCCTCTGGTAGAGAGAGGAAAAGGAGCAGACTACATCAACGGTGTTATACGCCTTGACCCCATAATCTCCCGGCGGATGGCAAGGTATACTGAAGATGAGTTCCACCTCCACCTTCTCTCCGGCAAAGATGAGGTTTTTTCTGCGGGCAGCGCAACCGCCGAAGCGCACAAATTGCATAGTGTAAATATACCACTACGTATAGAAAACCCCGTTGGAATTTCGCACGGGGCATTAAACCCCGTGCGAAAAAGTGGAAGTTATCTAATTTTATCATCCCCGTGCTCCCGCACGGGGCATTCTTACGGGGTAAACCAAAAGTGGCGGTTGGAGCTGATACCCGGGCCCGGGCTCGAAGCCCGAATGAAAACCATGCTTCCATTGATAAACCTGTTTCTTGGACTGCTGATGTCTGCCGGATTAGCCTTTTTGATCTTCTTTCTCATTAAACGGGTTGAACGACACAAACAGGCAAAAGATGAGATTTCGCATCTCTATGTCTACAACAGGGCGTTGACCGAAGCAAACCTCGACCCAATGGTTACATTTGACAAAAAAGGGCTCATCCTGGACGCAAACAGGGCAATGGTTCAGACTACCGGCAAGAGACATGAAGAGATGACCGGCACCCTCTTTGAAGACTATTTCACCGATCCCAAACATGCTCACGAGGGAGTGCAGGATGTCTTTAAGGCCGGGACAGTTCGGGATTATGAATTAGTCATAAAAGGCCAGGATGAAGCAGAGACGATTCTGCTTTGCAATGCCTCTGTTTTTAAGGATCAAAATGGAGAGGTTGAGGGCGCTTTAGCCTCTTTCAGGGATGTTACCGAGCAGAAGCAGGCGGAAGAGACGCTGCGAGAGAGCGAAAAAAGCAATCGCTTGCTGTTTGAAAACTCCCTTGATGGTGTTTACAGAAGCACTCCGGACGGGCGGTTCATCGATGCAAACTCTGCATTGGTAAAGATGCTCGGTTACGAAAGCAAAGAGGAGCTCCTTTCGATCTATATACCACAAGATCTCTACGTTTCAGAATCAGACCGGCCGGTCCCAACGGAAAGAAACAGGATATTCCATACCCGGTTTAGAAGAAAAGACGGCGCTGTAATATGGGTGGAGATCAACTCCCGGGTAGTTGTTGGCGAAAAGGGCGATATTGTTTGCTATGAAAACATAGTGCGAGATATCACACAACAGAAAAAGACGTCTGAAAAAATAGAATCTCTTAACGAAAGTCTCGGGAAGACAGTTGATCAACTACGGAGAAAAAATGAGGAATTAGAAAAGGCGCTAAAGAAATTAAAAGCAACACAAGCACAAATGCTGCAATCCGAAAAAATGGCCTCCATCGGGCAGCTCGCTGCAGGTGTGGCTCACGAGATTAATAATCCAACCGGCTTTATCAGCAGCAACCTGAATGTGCTTGCCGGCTATGACAGGGATATCGGATCGTTGATTGAGCAATACAGAGCCCTTGTTTCAGACATAAAGGCCGTGGCATCTATGTCTGCCGGGAAGGTTCGATCGTCCATCTCAGAGCAGTTGGCCTGTGTTGCCGAGCTTGAAAAGGAAATCGACATCGATTTTATCTTAAACGACACACCGAACCTGATAAAGGAGTCCCAGGATGGAGCTGAACGTATAAGAAAGATCGTGATCAACTTGAAGGATTTTGCCCATCCAGGCAAGAAGGAACTCAAATATGCGGATATCAATAGCAACCTCGACTCCACTCTGAACATTGTCTGGAACGAACTCAAATATAATGCCACAGTCATAAAGGAATACGGTCAGATTCCCGAAATACTATGCTATCCGCAGCAACTCAATCAGGTCTTTATGAACCTTTTAGTGAATGCAGCCCAGGCTATAGAAAAGCGGGGCGAGATCAAGATTGCGACCAAGGCGCTGGATGGGAAGGTAGAGATCAGGATAAGTGACACAGGATCAGGTATCCCTGAAGAAAACCTCCCCAGGATATTTGAGCCGTTCTTTACAACCAAAGAAGTAGGCAAAGGAACAGGCCTCGGCCTCAACGTTGCATACAAAATAATTGAAGGACACAATGGAACCATAGATGTGGAGAGCGCAGTAGGAATCGGGACCACTTTTACGATCAGAATACCGGTTGGTCGAGTAGGGAATGGGGAATAGGGAATGGGGAATAGGGAATGGGGAATGGGGAATGGGGAATGATGGTAGGGCCGTCCTACGTGGCGGCTGTTTTTTGATAATCTGCGAAAATCTGCCTGAAAGCT
>DAOVDN010000107.1 GCA_030669465.1 Desulfobacterales bacterium
TCAGGATGCGCCTTGACAGGCTAAACGGTGTTGGAGATATCGTGTGGGCCGATGATATTGCAGTTGAAGGAACAGTAAAAGGCTTTTTCCAGGAACTGACCCGAAAACCCCCGATCATTTCGATTCAAGAACCGCTTGCAATCTGTTTCCAACAATATCTTTCATCATGTACAGAGCCGGATTTATATGATTTATTAAGAGCTATAGTTAATGCCTACAATCCATTGGCACCGGAGATTCCTGTAATACAGCAGAATTTACAAAAGCATGCAGAGGTTCTTTACAATGCCATAAACGATGGAGCTGCTTTTTATTAGCACTCGAAGGTAAAGAATGAAAACGAAATAACTTCCTCATTTCCGAGCTTGATGATCTCGTAAAAAGTATAAAATAGCGGTTTTTTCTAATTTGGCCAAGTTCATAACAGTCTTAAATAATTTGCAATTCTTGAATTCCTAAATTCCTAAATTCGCAATCACCTGTAAAAAGGACTTTTTACAGGTGCATCAAGCTTTTTTTATTGACAAAAAATAAGATTAATTCTATAGGCACAAATTTATATAGGCACAACATGTGTAAATTTGATACCGAAGTCTTTGAAAATTTGTATAAGAATATGCAAAGTGAGAGGAGGTGACCTTCAAACAGCGCTGTAAGAAAAAAGAAAAGTTTTTATAGTATCAAGATGGCCAATTTTCAAAATAAATGGAGGTAAAGTAAATGGCAAAACATGAAACCCCTTTGATCGACCAGCTTGAATCCGGACCGTGGCCAAGTTTCGTGTCCGATCTAAAGCAGGAAGCCGAATCAAGGGCAAAGAATGAAAATGGTATAGACTACCAGACTCCTCAGGATTGTTGTGATGACCTTCTGGGAGTTCTTGAACTTTCTTACAAGCACGGCAGGACTCACTGGAAACACGGCGGAATTGTGGGCGTATTCGGTTATGGCGGCGGCGTTATAGGCAGATATGTCGATCAGCCGGAGATGTTCCCGGGTGTCGCGGCATTCCACACCATGCGTATAAACCAGCCCTCAGGAAAGTTCTATTCAACCGAATTCCTTAGAGATCTTATGAATATCTGGGAGTTGCGGGGCAGCGGTTTGACCAACATGCACGGAGCAACCGGAGATATCGTTCTTCTCGGCTGCACAACCCCTCAACTCGAAGAGGTCTTTTTTGACCTGACTCACAAGATGGACACCGATCTGGGCGGATCCGGTTCAAACCTGAGAACCCCTTCTTGCTGTGTTGGGCAGGCCCGCTGTGAATATGCATGTTTCGACACACAGGCTATTTGCCACCATCTGACAGTGGAATATCAGGATGAGCTTCATCGTCCTGCTTTTCCGTACAAGTTTAAATTCAAATTCGACGGGTGTCCCAATTGCTGTGTTGCATCGATCGCACGGTCGGATCTGTCTTTTATCGGAACATGGCGTGATGACATCCGTATCGATCAGGAAGCAGTCAAGGCGTATGTCGGCGGAGAGCTTAAGCCGAATGCCGGAGCTCATGCCGGTCGTGACTGGGGTCCGTTTGATATTCAGAAAGAGGTTATCGATCTTTGCCCCACCAAATGCATGCGGTATGAAGATGGGAAGCTCGAGATAAATACGCCGGAGTGTACAAGGTGTATGCACTGCATCAACGTCATGCCGAGAGCGCTGAGGGTAGGTAACGACAAGGGTTGTTCCCTCCTGGTAGGAGCCAAGGCTCCGATTCTGGATGGTGCACAAATGGCCACTCTCCTTGTTCCTTTTATTAAGGTTGAAGAACCTTATGATGAAATCAAAGAGAATATAATCGAACCTATCTGGGATTGGTGGATGGAAGAAGGGAAGAACCGCGAACGGCTCGGCGAATTAATCAAGCGGCAGGGCTTCCAGAAGGTACTTGAAGTAACAGGTCTGGATCCGATACCGCAGCAGATTGCTGAACCAAGATCCAATCCGTACATCTTCTGGAAAGACGACGAGGTTCCGGGCGGATTTAAGCGTGATATCAACGAATTTAGAAAATACCATCAGAGATAGGGGGTAATTACCATGGCATTTATATCTTCAGGTTACAATCCTGACAAACCGATGGAGAATAGAATAACCGACATCGGTCCGAAAAAGTTTGATAATTTTTACCCTCCAGTAATTGCAAAGAACAAGGGTAAATGGCTGTATCATGAGATTATTGAACCAGGTGTTCTGGTGCATGTTTCAGAAACAGGTGATGAAGTTTACACCGTAAGGGTAGGCGGGTGTCGTTTTATGAGTGTAACACATATCCGTGAAATTTGCGATATCGCTGATAAATATTGTGACGGATACTTAAGATTCACCACCAGGAACAACATCGAATTCATGGTGGACAGCAAAGCCAAGATGGAATCTCTGAAAAAGGATCTTGATGGCAGAAAGCATGCCGCAGGCAGTTTCAAGTTTCCCAGAGGAGGCACGGGCGCAGGTATTACCAACGTCGTGCACACCCAGGGGTGGATTCATTGTCATACACCTGCTACCGATGCATCAGGGACGGTAAAGGCTACAATGGATGTGCTCTTTGATCAATTTACCGACATGAAGCTCCCTGCAAAGCTTCGCGTATCCATGGCATGTTGTCTGAACATGTGCGGCGCCGTGCACTGCTCTGATATCGCAATTCTTGGCTATCACCGCAAACCGCCGATGATTGATCATGAATACATCGATAAGATGTGCGAAATTCCTCTGGCGATTGCCGCCTGTCCTACTGGGGCGATCAAGCCGAGCAAGACTACGCTTCCGAACGGAAAAGAGGTAAAGACGGTTGCCGTAAATGAGAGCAGATGTATGTTCTGCGGTAACTGTTACACAATGTGTCCCTCCATGCCGCTTGCAGATACCGAAGGCGACGGAATCGTACTTATGGCGGGTGGTAAAATTTCCAACAGGATCAGCGCGCCCAAGTTCTCCAAGGTCGTTGTAGCCTTTATCCCGAACGAACAGCCGCGCTGGCCTACCATGACGGATACCATTAAGAGAATGGTTGAGACATATTCAAAGGACGCCAACAAATATGAACGTTTTGGTGACTGGGCAGAGAGAATTGGCTGGGAAAAATTCTTTGAAAAATGTGAACTTGAATTTACACATCATCTCATAGATGATTTCCGTGATCCTGCATATTACACCTGGCGTCAGACAACGCAATTTAAGTTTACAGGTAAACGTTCACGGGACATAAGTTCTTATATTTCAACTGGTTAGGAAAATCGACAAGTTTTTTGCGAATTACACCCAACCCGCAACCCTTTGATATTAAAGGAATTGCATAACGTAGTAATTTTTTGGGATCGAAAGGCATTTATCCCATTTTATGCTTACAAAACAAAAGGTTATAGTATATTTTGTACCCCGTGAACGGTTACGTTTACAGGATAGTTAGTTTAAGGGTAAGAAAAGAAGAACAACCGGCAGGGAACACAACTTGTGTTCCCTGCACCTAAAAGAGAAGGGGCTTAATAATGGATCAAGCTGAGGCAACTGAAAAAATTGTAGAAGCGCTCAAAAAGAAAGCAAAAACAAAATCCAAGTTTTATTTTAACGATCTGGCTAAAATATTAGGTGAAAAACCCAGACCTGCCAAGAAATATATTAACAAAATGGTAGAAGATGGCGTACTCGAGTACTGGTCAAGCGGAAGCACGTCCATGTATGGGCTCAAAGGAGCCGGCAAACAGGCTCAGGCTGAAGAAGAAGAAGACTAGGAAGGCGGCTTTAACCTGTGCAGCAGGAAGATATGGATTTTCCCAGAATTGTTATTGCGGCCTTGCGAGGAGGATCCGGAAAGACCATACTGTCGATAGGAATTATTGCTGCATGGATAAAGCTTGGAAAATCAGTAGCCCCCTACAAAAAAGGTCCGGACTATATAGATGCGGGCTGGCTCGCTCTTGCGGCAGGCCGGCCCTGCTATAATCTGGACACCTTCCTGATAAAGAAAGAACAGGTCATTCAGTCATTTCTCACTCATACCTTAAAGAATGATATCGCTGTCATAGAGGGAAACCGCGGGCTTTACGACGGCATAGACATTGAAGGAAGTTCCAGCACGGCAGAACTCGCAAAACTCCTTAAAGCACCTGTGATTTTGTGTATAGACTGCACAAAAACCACACGGACTATGGCTGCTGTTGTCTCGGGATGTATCCGGTTTGATCCTGATGTTAAGATTAAAGGGGTTGTATTAAACCGCATAGCCGGATCAAGGCATGAAAATATCCTCCGCAAAAGTATTGAATACTACTGCGGTATCCCTGTGCTTGGCGCTGTGCCGAAATTGGGTAAGCAGTCTTTTCCTGAACGGCACATGGGGCTCATACCAACGCCTGAGCATGCCTGGGCAAAGGATTCAATTGCTGCCGCATCTCAAATGGCATCCACCTTCCTTGACCTTGATGCATTAGCCAGGGTTGCTTGCGACACCTCCATCCAGCATCCAGCAACGAGCAACGAGCAACGAGCAACGAGCAACGAGCCAGTAAGCAACCAGCAACGAGCAACGAGCAACCAGCAACCAGCAACGAGAATAGGCATAATCAGGGATTCAGCCTTTCAGTTCTACTATCCGGAAAATATCGAGGCTCTTGCATCAGCAGGTGCGGAGCCGGTATTTATAAGCCCGCTTGCAAGCAATAAAATTCCGCCTGTAGATGCCATCTATATAGGAGGCGGATTCCCAGAAACTCATGCAGAAGAACTTGCAGAAAACGCAGGATTCAGAGAAGAGCTGAAGTCTTTAGCCAAAGACGGCCTTCCGATATATGCTGAATGCGGCGGTCTGATGTATTTAGGAGAAAAACTGGTTGTGGGGAAAAGATCGTATCCAATGGCAGGTGTTCTGCCGATTGTTTTCGGTCTTTCCAAAAGACCCCAGGGACATGGATACACGATTATTAAAGTGAAAAGAGAAAATCCGTATTTCAAGGTCGGAACAGAACTCAGAGGCCACGAGTTTCACTATTCGAAAGTTTTAGAATGGAGGGGAGATAACAAGGACCTGGTATTTTGCATGAAAAGAGGAACAGGTTTAATTAATAAAAGCGACGGCCTTTGTTATAAAAATGTCCTTGCAACATATACCCATCTGCATGCGCTCGGCACACCCTCGTGGGCAGAGGCAATGGTCCGTAATGCACTTTTCTATAAAAAGATCAAAA
>DAOVDN010000042.1 GCA_030669465.1 Desulfobacterales bacterium
TTCGCCGGATGCTAACTTCTCTATGAGAAACTCGACAGTAATACGTGTGCCTGCGATGACCGGTTTGCCCATCATTACAGCCGGGTCTGACACAATCAATCTTTTCTGTGTTTCCATGTTGTATCCTCCTAACTTTGTCGAGTGATCGACCATTTCCCCACTCGACTAATTTCCCGCTCCAACACTCTACTTCCATCCACCAATAAGGTGCATGTGTAGATGAAAAATGAGCTGCCCGCCGCCCTTTTCTACATGGAATATGAGCTTATACCCGGATTTTGAAATAGACTCTTTTTCTGCCATGTCTCTGCCGGTCATAATCATTTCAGCCACGATCTTTCTGTCCTCTTCCGTTAAATCATTTATACTTCTTATGTGTCTTTTCGGCACAATCAAAAGATGGAGAGGAGCCTGCGGATTGATATCCTTAAACACTACCAGGGTATCGCTCTTATACAAAAAATTGGTCGGAATTTCTCCATTTACGATCTTGCAAAAGATACAGTCTTTTTCCATGCTTAGGTTTCCTTCTTTTTTTCAATTAAAGACCCACCTGCCCTGCTTTGCCGGTCTGTTCAGGGATTTTTCAAGCTGCTTTAAAAAAATATTTCTTGGGATTTGCCTTGCTCCAAAACGGATCAAATGCTCTGTTGTAATCTGGCAATCTATAATATCAAAGGATAATGCTTCAAGATGTTTTACAAGAGCAACAAAAGCCACCTTTGAAGCATTGCTCATACGTGCAAACATCGATTCTCCAAAAAAACATTTTCCCAGAGAAACACCATATAATCCGCCTGCCAGCTTCCCTTCATGCCAGGCTTCCACTGAATGCGCAAAACCAGATTTATGCAGTTTGCAATAGGCATCAATCATATCCTTAACGATCCAGGTTCCTACATTATTCTGCAACCGGATTTGTGCGCATGTGGCTATTACCTGATCAAAGGCCATGTCCATGGTTACATGAAACAGACCCTTTTTGATTATCCTTTTCAGGCTCTTTGAAACCCTGATCTCCCCGGGATATAGCACAAGACGCGGATCGGGCGACCACCACATGACAGGGTCTTCATCTGAAAACCAGGGAAATATACCCATGCTGTATGCAAGAAAAAGGCGTTTTTCACTCAGATCACCGCCCACAGCCAGCAAACCATCTCTTCTTGCAAGATGAGGAGGTGGGAACGCTATTTTATCAGACAAAAGAAAAACCGGCATCGCAAAAAAAGGCACTTTAGTTATAGGTAAAGATCAGCTTCTCCTTTTCCAGATCAACGAAAACTTTGCCCCCTTTTTCAAGCTGCCCGAACAGAATCTGATCGGATAGAATATCTTTGATTTCCATCTGTAATAATCTGGCAAGAGGCCTTGCTCCGTAGAGCGGATCATACCCCTTTTTTGCAAGCCATGTTCGTGCCCCGGAAGAAATAGTGAGAAAAACCTTTTTTTCGGCAAGCTGCTGTTCAAGTTCTGCCATGAACTTGTCCACCACTTTTTCCATGATCTCGAAATTCAGGGAATTGAAGTTAATTATACCATCAAGGCGATTTCTGAATTCCGGGCTGAAAAACTTTTCAGCAGCCTTCTTTCCTTTGGTTTCAGTATCATATTGCGCTTCGCCAAAGCCGATTGTCTGGCTGCCCATCTCTCTTGTCCCAACATTTGAAGTCATAATTATAATGACGTTTCTGAAATCGGCTTTTTTTCCATTATTGTCTGTAAGGGTTGCATAATCCAAAACCTGGAGCAGAATATTAAACAGATCAGGATGAGCCTTCTCTATTTCGTCAAGAAGCAAAACGCTGTAAGGGTGTTTTCGTATAGCATCTGTTAGAAGCCCTCCCTGGTCAAAACCGACATAGCCTGGAGGCGCGCCTATCAGACGGGCTACAGCGTGCTTTTCCATATATTCGCTCATATCAAAACGGAAGAACCGGACACCAAGCATTATCGAAACCTGTCTGGCCGCCTCTGTTTTTCCAACACCGGTCGGACCTGTAAACAGAAATGACCCTATTGGTTTGCCCGGTATTCCAAGACCGGCACGAGAGCGCTTTATAGAAGTAGCAAGGGATTTTAAGGCAGCGTCCTGCCCAAAAACAACCTGTTTTAATTTCTCTTCAAGGGTCTCTAATTTTGCCCTGTCAGACGTTGATACGCTTATAGCCGGTATTCCGGCCATCTTTGCCACGATCTTTTCAATATCTCCAGCGTGGATCTTCTTTCGATTTGAAGAGCCGGAAAGCTTAATAAACGCTCCGGCCTCGTCTATCACATCTATTGCTTTATCGGGCAGATAACGGTCATTGATATATTTGGCAGACAACTGGGCGGCGGCCTTGAGCGCCTGATCTGTATAAAGAATGTTGTGGTGTTTTTCATAAGCCGGCCTTAGACCTTTTAATATCTTATATGTTTCTGAAACGCTGGGCTCTGCGATTTCGATCTTCTCAAAACGGCGTGAAAGAGCACGATCCTTTTCAACGTGATTTTTGTACTCTTCATAAGTAGTTGAACCCATACACCGCAGCTCACCCGCTGCAAGAGCCGGTTTCAAAATATTTGACGCATCCATGGAACCGCCGCTGACAGCCCCGGCCCCAACAATGGTATGGATCTCATCAATAAACAAAATAGCATGGTCTTTTTCTTTCAGAGCCGCAAGAACCCCTTTTAAACGCTGCTCAAAGTCTCCGCGAAATTTTGTGCCGGCAAGCAGCGTGCCAAGATCAAGCGAAAATATACGAACATCTCTGAGTATATCAGGAACAGTCTCCTCAAATATCCTGACAGCCAGACCTTCGGCCATTGCGGTTTTTCCCACTCCGGGATCTCCCACAAAGACAGGATTGTTCTTGCGCCTTCTGCAGAGCACGGCAATGGTGCGCTCCAGTTCAAGCTCACGGCCGATAAGCGGGTCTATTTTCCCCTGGGCAGCGCTTTTAACAAGGTCGATGGTAAAGATCTCAAGAGGATCGGTTTTCTTTTTTTTCTTTTTTTTGTCTGTCTTTGCAAATCCTCCCTGCAATTGGCTGTAAGGAGTCCCGGAAGCACCATGAGAAATGTAGCTTAAAACATCAAGACGCGTAATCCCTTCCGCACTAAGAAAATATACAGCATAGGAATCTTTTTCCTGAAAGATGGAAGCCAGTATGTCGTTTACGGCAACCTCACGCTTTTCAGCAGAACGTGCATGATTAATCGCTCTCTGGATCACTCTTTGAACGCCGATTGTCTGCTTAAGCACATATTCTTCCCCTTCAGGAACAGACTCCATCCGGGTTGCAAAAAAATTCTCAAGAGCATCTTCAAGATTCTCGATATTCCCCCCACAGCCCTCAATAATCTCTATACCCTCTCTGTCGTGCAAAATAGCAAAAAGCACGTGTTCTATACAGACATACTCATGACGCCTGTTTTTGGCTTCTGTTACTGCAAAGCCGAGTGTTGCGCCTAATTCTTTACTTATCATACGGTTAATCCTTCTCCATGGTGCATCTGAGCGGAAAGCCTTTTTTCCTGGCTAAAGCGTGGACCATATCCATCTTAGTTTCAGCCACTTCATATGTATAAACGCCGCAGAGCCCGACCCCTTCTCTGTGAACTTTAAGCATAATCCCGGTTGCTTCTTCCGCTGATTTGTTAAAAACAAACATAAGGATTTCTACGACAAATTCCATTGTGGTATAGTCATCATTAAGGATCAGCACCCTGTACATTGAAGGCTCCCTGACCTCCTCACGGGTCTCAGAAGTTACACCAATGTCTGTTTCAGGGCTGTACCGGCTCATTGCATCATTCTCCTTACCCTCACTTCCCACAGCATTTCTTATATTTCTTTCCGCTTCCGCAGGGACATGGGGCGTTTCTACCAACTTTTTTCATTGCTCGCCTGACAGGTTTTTTCTTTTCAGCATCATCTCCATGAGACATTATAAAGTTCTGCTCTCCTGTCCGCCTTAAATCATCTATCTTTTCAGGTTTAGCTATCTGAATTCTGAACATGATTCCAACAACCTCTTCCTTGATCCTGGAGATCATATCCTGAAACATTTCAAATCCTTCTTTTTTATAAACAATCAAAGGATTCACCTGAGCATAACCCCGCAGGCCGATGCCCTCTTTTAAGTGATCCATGCTAAGCAGATGGTCTTTCCACAAATTGTCCGCTGTTTGCAGCATGATAATCCGTTCCAGGTTCCTGAAATCTTCCTCCCCTATCGCTGCCTCCTTTTCGTCATATACTCTGACGGCTGAGTCAAAAATAAGCTGGGCCAGCCCGTCCCTGTTCAACCCGTCTAACGTATCATCGTCTACTCTGTTCAAACGGAAGTTAAACTGCTTGAATACCGCTTTATTAATCCCTTTCCAGTCCCATTCTTCAGGAAGAGTTCTTTCGTCAGCGAATGTACCTGCTATATCCTCGGCTTTTTCACGGATCATATCCATAATAGAATTTTTTAAATCTTTTCCATTAAGGGCTTCACGGCGCTGTCTGTATATGACCTCCCTTTGCTGGTTCATAACATCATCATACTCGATAAGCTGCTTTCGAATGTCGAAATTGTGCCCCTCAACCTTCTTCTGAGCATTTTCTATTGCCTTGCTTATCAAGTTATGTTCGATCGGCTCGCCCTCTTCCATCCCCAGTTTTTCCATAATTCCGGTTATACGTTCTCCGCCGAATATCCTGAGAAGATCATCTTCCAGAGCAAGGTAGAAACGGGATGATCCTGGATCTCCCTGTCTTCCGGACCGCCCTCTAAGCTGATTATCAATACGCCTGCTCTCATGTCTTTCAGTTCCAAGTATATGGAGCCCCCCAAGCTCAATTATGCCTTCGCCAAGCACTATGTCGGTTCCACGGCCTGCCATGCTTGTTGAAATAGTAACGGCTCCCCTCTGGCCTGCCGTAGCAATAATCTCAGCCTCTTTTTCATGATTTTTTGCGTTCAGCACACTATGCTTGATGCCCTTTTTTTTCAATTTTCTGGAAAAGCTTTCCGAAACATCGATTGAAACCGTACCGACCAGAACAGGCTGTCCTTTTTTATGAAGTTCTATTATCTCTTCCATGGCTGCTCCAAATTTCTCTTTCCTGGTCTTGTAGATAACATCCGGATAATTGATCCTGATCATCGGCTTGTTTGTAGGAATAATCAACACATCAAGATCATATATCTTCTTGAACTCAGCGGCTTCAGTGTCTGCCGTACCAGTCATACCGGCGAGCTTATCGTACATCCTGAAGTAATTCTGGAAGGTGATCGTAGCAAGTGTCTGGTTTTCATTTTCTATCTTGACGCTCTCTTTTGCCTCAAGCGCCTGATGCAGCCCTTCACTATACCGGCGCCCAGGCATCAGGCGGCCTGTAAACTCATCAACTATGATAACCTCTCCATTCTTAACAATGTAATCACCATCGCGCTTGAATAGAGTATGAGCCTTTAAAGCCTGATTAACATGGTGGAGGAGCTCAATGCATTTTGGATCATACAGATTGTCGACTTTCAGCATTTTTTCCGCTATTGCAATTCCTTCCTCAGTCATAACCGCTGTACGGGCCTTTTCATCTATTGTAAAATCTCGATCGCGTTTAAGGCGCGGAATTATGCCGTTTACATGGTAATAAAGATCGGTCGATTTTTCGGCAGGACCTGATATAATAAGCGGAGTTCTTGCCTCGTCAATTAATATACTGTCAACCTCGTCCACAATTGCAAAATTAAGGTCCCTCTGGACAATCGAGTCTCTGTCAAACTTCATATTGTCCCTTAAGTAGTCAAAGCCGAACTCATTGTTTGTTCCGTAGCTAATATCAGCATCATATGCCGCCTTGCGTTCGGCATCATCCAGACCATGCAATATAGTGCCAACGGAAAGGCCGAGAAAATTATAAATCTGCCCCATCCATTCTGTATCACGCCTTGCCAGGTAATCGTTCACCGTAATAATATGCACGCCTTTGCCTGAAATAGCGTTTAAGTACGCAGGAAGAGTTGCGACCAGTGTCTTTCCTTCACCTGTCTTCATTTCAGCAATCTTTCCATGATGAAGAACAATGCCGCCGATCAGTTGAACATCAAAATGCCGCATCTTGAGGGTGCGCACTGAGGCTTCTCTAACCACAGCAAAGGCTTCGGGAAGAATATCGTCAAGCGATTCACCCTTTTCAAAGCGCTCCTTGAACAAAAAAGTCTGAGCCTTGAGCTGTTCATCACTCATAGCCTGTATCCTGGGTTCCAGTGCGTTAATTTTTTCAACAACAGGATCAAGCTTTTTTAATTCCCGTTCGTTTTTACTTCCAAATAATTTTGTTAAAAAATTCACTATCATCTATAAAATATTCCTTTTTTTGGTTGTAACTGCTCAGCCACGAATTGACACAAATAGACTCGAATAAAGAAAAAATCCTGTATAGAATAATTTTACTTTATTTGTGTAAATTCGTGTTCATTCGTGGCTGAATAGTTACTTTAGAGTATACGATTTAGGATAGAAAATCAAGTATCATGAATCAGTCGGATGCAATTAGTGGGGAAATGGTTGAGTGGTTGAGTGGGGAAATGGTTGAGTGGTCGACTAACGTTACTAGTTAAGTATATATCTCTCAGGATTAACCGGAATCCCGTTAAGGTGAACCTCATAATGGACATGAGGTCCCGTGCTTCGTCCTGTATTACCGACAAGAGCAATGGTATCCCCTCTTTTTACAACGTCTCCACGTTTTTTCAAAAACTTGTGAATATGCGCATAGCGGGTAACCATTCCATAGCCGTGATCAATTATAATCACCTTGCCCATCAAACCTTTTCTGCCGGCATATGTTACAACGCCATCAGCAGTTGCAATTATCGGCGTTCCCTTCCGTGCAGCAATATCCAGTCCTTTATGGAATTCACGCAGACCGGTAAACGGGGATTCGCGGTATCCGAATTTGGATGATATCCACCCATCTGTTGGGCGAATTGCAGGCGTAGAGGCCAGAAGATTCCGCTGATCTTCTAAATGCTTAAAGAGATATTCAAACCCATTTTTCTGATTTGTCGATGCCAGATCCAGTTGTTCTGCCTGCCCGTGCATTTCACGAAGCAGGCTGTTATGTTTTTTTGCAAGAGGAAGTTGTGCATCAAGATCTTCCGGAATTGAACCACCGACGCCAAAAAGGCTTTCCTGATCAGATGTTTCTTCAATGTTGGCAATAATTCGTATCTTTTTTTCAAAACTGGCTAAATCGACCAGCTTTGACTTTAACTTATTGATCTCACACGCAAAATTTTGTATCTGCTTACGCTGATTGGAAATTTCATCCAGTTGATTGGAAATTTTACTCTCAAGTTCCTGGGTATTAATATATATTTTTTTAAGATTACAGTAATCGTAAATAAAAAAAACAGAAAATATCAGGGAGGCAGCAAAAAAAATGCCTGAAAAGCGTAAAAAAGCCTTGGAGAGAGTTATTCGCTTTATCGCAGAACCCGTGGCACTTAACACAAAGAATGTGATTTTATTTTGCATGATAAACAACGTCTCGGAATTTCTACAACCTGTTGGAATTCCCGCTACTTTAGTCGACCACTCGACTAAGTTCTGATTTAGGCTTAATTATCATAAAGTTAACGAAACTGTCAAGATTTCAAGTCCATTATTTTTCATGAACTCGTAAAAAGTATAAAATTGCAGTTTTTCTAATTTTATCAAGTTCATAACTGTCTTAAAAATAATTCGCAATTCCTAAATTCGCAATTACCTGTAAAAAGTCCTTTTTTGCAGGTGCATCATTTTTATCTCGTCTTGAAAAAACCATGTCCTTTAGCCCGAATTATCACTACAGCGCAAGTTTCCCCACCAATGTCATTCTGAGCGACCGCAGGGAGCGAAGAATCTCTTTTCTATGTTGAAATATTCCACTAAAAGTCAGATTCTTCGTCGCTTCGCTCCTCAGAATGACAACTTGCGCTGTAGTG
>DAOVDN010000075.1 GCA_030669465.1 Desulfobacterales bacterium
TTTGGCGACAGGTCGAATTTCAGGCCGGCCTCTTCGACCAGTTGCTTTAAGTTCTTTGCAGGGTTGTACTTTCGCTCCTCAGAAACCCACCTGACCGCTTTTCTCAAATCTTCACCTTCCGGTTGAATACTCATAGCCTAAATTCCTTTTCACCACGAAGGGCACGAAGAACACGAAGGGATTATAAAACCATTCGTTTTATTCCGTTCTTCATGTATTTGACGTTAAAATTCATCAATAAACCGATCGATATGCCGGATAGCTTCATATATGTAAGCAATTGTGCTTGATGGATTGGTAATATCTTGTTTACACTCTTCAATTCAATAATTATGCTATTATCGACAAGAACGTCAATTCGATAACCACAATCGATCTTAATATCTTTGTATCGTACAGGAAGTTGGTACTGCAATTTGAATGGCATGCCTGACATCTTGAGCTCGTGAGCAAAGCACTGTTCATAAGTTGATTCAAGTAACCCAGGTCCTAAATTCCGATGCACTTCTATAGCACATCCAATAACTCGGTTTGACAATTCATCAAATTCCATTTTTTGTTTTCCTTCGTGTTTTTCGTGTTCTTCGTGGTGTAATCTGCATTTATATTGGTGCTTTTTGTTTATGAAAATCCGTTGCCTGCTCAAAATTGTAAGCCACCTTAAAAAGCTTTTGCTCATCAAAATGTCTTCCCATTATCTGGAGGCCTATGGGAAGACCATTTGATGAAAACCCGCATGGAACCGACATGCCCGGGATTCCTGCAAGGTTTGCAGAAAGTGTAAATATGTCGGACAGATACATGGCAAGAGGATCCTCTGTTTTTTCTCCTATTCTGAATGCCGGTGTAGGCGTTGTGGGCGAAAGGATCACATCGCACTCTTTAAACGCATTATTAAAATCCTGCATGATCAGCGTGCGAACCCGCGATGCCTTGCGGTAATATGCGTCATAATAACCTGCGGAAAGGCAGTACGTTCCTATGATGATGCGGCGCTGGACTTCCGGGCCGAATCCTTTGGATCTTGTGCTCTTGTACATCTCCATAAGGCTCTTTTTCTCTTTGTCCCTGAAGCCATACTTTACACCGTCGTACCTGGCAAGATTGGAGCTTGCCTCGGAAGGCGCAATTACATAATAGGCTGCAACAGCGTATTCAGTATGAGGCAGAGAAACTTCAATGCATTTTGCTCCCAGGTCTTCCATCACCCTGACAGCCTTTTTTACCGCATCCGCAACCTCCGAATCGAGGCCTCCGGCTTCACTGTATTCTTTTGGAATGCCCACCGTGATTTCGCTCAAACCATCTTTGAGAAAGGATGTATAATCCGGTACATCCATCGGCACAGATGTAGAGTCTTCTGGATCAAAACCGGAAATTACGTTCATCAGCACAGCACAATCCGTGACATCTTTTGTCAGGGGGCCGATCTGGTCAAGAGATGAGGCAAAGGCTACAAGACCAAAGCGGGAGACTCTGCCATAGGTTGGTTTCATTCCGACTACGCCGCAAAGAGACGCAGGCTGCCGTATGGACCCGCCTGTGTCCGAGCCGAGCGATCCCAGACACATGTCAGCGGCAACAGCCGCAGCAGACCCGCCGCTTGACCCGCCTGGAATACGGCTCAGATCCCATGGATTGCAGGTAATCTTTATGCCTGAGTTCTCAGTGGATGAGCCCATGGCAAATTCATCCATGTTTACCTTGCCGACAATAACGGCGCCCGCTTTTTTCAGCTTTTTTATCACAAATGCATCGTATGGAGGCACGAAGTTTTCAAGAATCTTTGATGCGCATGTTGTGCGAAGGCCCTCTGTGCAGATAAGATCCTTGATAGCCAGCGGGATGCCTGTAAGGGGTGAAATATTCCCTTCTGAAATTGCCCTGTCGGCAAGCCCTGCCTGCTCCATTGCCGTTTCACGGGCAATCGTAATATAGGCGCCCACTCTTTTTTCAACTGCGTCGATGCGGTCAAGAACAGCCCTGGTTAAGTCTATCGAAGATATCTCTTTTTTCTTTAAAAGTTTGCATGCCTTTTGTATGGTAAGTTCGTGCAGATTCATATCACCCTATCACCTTCGGAACTATAAAATTCCCGTCCTCTTTTTCAGGGGCATTGGCAAGTGCCAGGTCCCTGTCAAGATGTTTTTTCAGCGTGTCTTCACGAAAGGCATTTGTCAAAGAAATCACATGCGAGGTCGGAGACACACCTTTTGTGTCAACACGGCTGAGCGTATCAACATATTCCAGTATATCGCCTATCTGACCGGCAAATTTGTCTATAGACTCTTCATCCAGTTCAAGACGGGCAAGATCTGCCACGTGAACAACTTCATCTTTGGTTATTTTCATGGTATTCCTCCCACAATAAACCCCTTTAACCTCTCTTTTTTTAATTTGTTCAGGGTACTCCTTGCTTCAGCCTTTGTTTTGAAATCTCCTATCCTCACCCTGTACCAGATACCCTTTCCGGGAATCTTTGCGCTTGTTATGTATGCATGGTATCCTTTTTTCATAAGTTTTTTCACTACCCTGTCGGCAGCCTCAGGCTTTTTTAATGAAGCGACCTGAATTGTAAAGTTTTTTCCGGCCTCATTCTTTTTGTCTAAAGCGGGCGCCTTTTCCTTTTTGGGCGCTTTGGCTGATCTGGTCTTTTCAGATTCGGTTTTTTTAGCCGGAGATTTTCTTTTTTGTTCGGATATCTCGGCATGCAGGCTGTTATACTCTTTTGTGCTGCCTCTGGTATCTTTCAGAGCCTCATAAAAACCGAGATTTGTTTTACTATCCGCAGCGTTGGGGTCGATTTTGAACCGGCCCAGTTCCTTCTTGATAACAGCTTCTTTTAAGGCAACCAGTTCTTTTTGAAGTTTTTCAATATCAAATTGTACCGGTGCAGTCCCTCTTCCTACAAAAATACCTAATATAAACATCCATGCAGAAGCAAAGAAGATTAAACAGAGCCACCCCCCAGTCCCTTTATCCATCAACCGAAAGGACCTTTTTTTCTTTTCCCGCGCTTTTTTTTTATTTTCCATAATTTCGTAATAGTTCAGCCACAAAGACACCAAGACACCAAGATTATAATATAATTCTGTAAGTTCTCAATAAGTTCCGGAGGAGCCCACTGGTGAGCGAGTCTTTTATCATTTTCACCCGAACTTATTGAGAACTTACGGTAATCCCTACAAAACAGTGCGGGTCAATAATTTCAAAATGTTATACATCATGGCTCCCGGCAGCGCATGACGAAAAATAAAGATGAACGTCCAACATCGAACATCGAACGTCCAACATCGAATGAAAGACAAACATTCAATACCGAACATTCAACATTCGATGTTCATCTTTTTCAGAATTAATTCCTTCTAACGACGGTTTTCGTCGGGTGAACCTGCCTTCGGCAGAACCTCCCGACCTACTTATCTTTTCCCATTCAGCATTCGATGTTGGACGTTCGATGTTCGATGTTCATCTTTTCCTTAACCTGCACTGCTTTGTAGGGACTACCGAACTTACACCTGTATTTCCTCACATCCTCTCCGGTGCAGTCACCCCCAGGAGGGTGAGGCCGTTTCTTATGACCTTTTTAACCGCAAGCACAAGATAGAGCCTGCCGCCGGTCAATAGAGGATCGTCTGTCAGGACTCTGTGTTTATTGTAGTAAGCATGAAAAGAGGACGCAAGATCCATCAGATAAAATGTTATGCGATGTGGTTCCATAAACTCTGCACTGCATCTTACCACCTCCGGATAACGGGCCATGGCTTTAATCAGATGTATCTCCTCGGGCTCTTTCAGCATGGCTACCGCCCTGTTATCCCAGGCGGCTATACTGCTTATTCCCCTTTCCTGCCCCTTGCGGACAATGCTCGATATCCTGGCATGCACGTATTGAACGTAAAAAACAGGATTTTCGTTTGTCTTTTTCTTTGCAACCTCAAGGTCGAAATCCAGAGGGCTCTCATAATGACGCGTCAGGAAAATGAACCTTGCCGCATCAGGTCCCACTTCGCTGATTACGTCTCTTAGAGTAACGAATTCACCGGCTCTGGTCGACATGGCAACAGGCTCTCCTCCGCGTAATAGATTGACAAGCTGAACCAGAATCACATTAAACTGATTCTTGCTGCGACCGGAAGCCTCTATTGAAGCCGTTATGCGCGGAATATATCCGTGGTGATCAGCGCCCCACACATCTATAACCCGTTCAAACCCGCGGTCAAACTTGTCCTGGTGGTATGCTATGTCTGAAGCAAAATATGTTGTCTGGCCGTTATTGCGGACAACCACGCGGTCCTTTTCATCTCCAAAATCTTTGGTTCTAAACCATAGGGCTCCGTCCTTTTCATATACGAGATTCCGGCTGCGAAGATCATTTAAAACTTTGTCAACCTTGCCGGAATCATAAAGGCTCTGTTCGCTGTACCACTGGTCGAATGTAACGCCAAAGAGTTCCAGATCCTTTTTGATATCATCAATAATATTGCCAGCGGCATACCGTGCGCAATAATTTACAGCATATGCTTCATCCTTCTTGACAAGCTCGTCACCTTTATTTTTTCGCACCTCTTCGGCAAACTCGCGAATATAATCACCCTGATAGCAGTTCTCAGGAAACTCGATTTTTTCTCCAAGCAGCTCCTTATACCGCAAAAAAACAGAACGTCCCAGTGTGTTTATCTGCCTGCCCGAGTCGTTTATATAATACTCTTTTTTAACATCATATCCGCAAAACAAAAGAATATTTGCCACAGCATCCCCTACAGCGGCGCCTCTGCCGTGCCCTACATGAAGCGGCCCTGTTGGATTGGAGCTTACAAATTCCACCTGGATTTTTTTTCCGTTTCCGATATTCGAAGCGCCGTATCTTGTATCTTCTTTGTGAATCCTGCGCAAAACAGAATGCCAGGACATTCTATTTATGAAAAAATTAATAAAGCCCGGACCTGCGATCTGGGTTTTTGCAAGTATTCCGTTATGGTCGATCATATGCTTTATGATTGTTGTTGCAATTTTCTTAGGCGGCATTTTCTGGATAGATGCCATAATCATGGCAATGTTTGTCGAAAAATCACCGTGTGGCTCTATCTTGGGCACCTCGATTTCCACGTCAGGAAAGACTGATGACGGCAATTCTCCATTTTCATATGCACCTGTCATTGCTGAAAGTATCAAATTTTTTATTCTTTGCTTCATTTTGTTATAAATTCCGACTTGTGCGGTTGCGGTTACGAAACTACTCAAAATTAATGGTTCTTTTTTTGCTTCCAATTCATAAAGACTTTTTATTTCCAAGTCAAGAAGCTTTGCCGGGATGCAGCAATTCTAATTGCACCCGTCTTATTTTGCTTGACACCTGCTTTTTTATTACATATGCAAACTGTTAACCAACAGGCTGAAGCCTGTAAAAAAGTCATTTACAAGCACTTCAAACCACGAAGGTATGTGTATCATGAAGATACGGCGCTCTCGTGGTTTTTTTATGCGCAAAACGGTGTTTTTACCTATGCAGCGCCCAGGGCCGGCTGGTGGGGATTTGCAGCCGCACGCAGACAGGTCGTTCGTTCCTCACTTCTCGCAATGACGGCTCGGAACCAAAGGTTTTCGTTCAGACGCTATATAGATAATGTCCAAATAAATGGACACTGTCCAAATCGTATACTGTGCCAGTTGATAAATACAATAATAATAAGATTATCAATAAATTATGGATGAAACACCAAAAAATATTCAATTTCACAATCCTGAAAAACACACCCCCGCTACCGGGCCAACCTGACTAATAAAATCATAATTTGCCACTAATACAAGAAGTTATCATTCCCTATCGCCAATACACCTTCGCTGGCATACTTCCTGCTGCATATATGGATTATCGTTGGGTTCAGGACGTTGAGGAATTAGATAGAGGACCGCAAGGAACATGTAAATGAGTTAATCAAACAAAAAAGGAGGAAGACATGAAGAGGTTTTTTTTAGCGCTGTTCTTGGTGGGTCTGGCAATCAGCATTGCAGGAACGTCTGCTGTCTATGCCATATCCGAGCAGGATATCATGGACAGACTGGAAGGGTCAGTGCCCATCATTTTTGCCGATAACATGTTGAAACGATGTTGATATAGCTTAGGATCAATAATTCTCACGCAAAGTCGCAAAGCCCGCAAAGAACAAAAAAGAAAACTTTAGCGACTTAGCGCCTTTGCATAAGGAGGAACATTTATTATGCGAAA